>DASVSE010000172.1:0-2250 GCA_036388235.1 Rubricoccaceae bacterium
CCAGATCGCCGACCGCCTCGGCGTGAGCGTCCGCGAAGTCGACCGCCTCCGCGGCGACGCGCAGCAGCGTTTTGCGCTGTCGATCTACGACGCCGAGGGCGACCACCGCCCGGCCCCGCTCGACGTGCTGTGTGCGCCTGACGCCGAGCCGGCCGACGCCCTCGCCGAGCATGGCTCGCTCGTCGCCCACCTCGACAGCCTCCTGGAGCGCCTGCCGGCTCGCGAGCGCGGCATCGTCGGCGCGTACTTCTACGACGGCCTCACCCTCCGCGAGATCGCCGAAGGGCTCGGCCTGACCGAGGCGCGCATCTCGCAGATCCTCTCGAAGACCCTCCGCTCGCTCCGCGCGCAGTTTGACGACGCGCCCGTCGCCGAAGCCGCCTAGACCAACGCACCACATCGCGCGGCACCGCCTCACGAGGCCTGCCGCGCACCCGGTCCCCGGAGGGGGAGAGAGAGGCCGCCGGGGTCCGGGCACGATGCCTGGGCCCCGGCGGTTTTTTATTCGGCCGGCACGACGCTGCCGTCCATCGCGACGGTCATGCCAGGCGCCGGCGCCGTCGTCGGCATCGAGTGGATGTCCGGGTCGCCGCTCCAGCCGTTGGGCACGTAGTGCGTGTGGCTGCCGTGCGAGATCGCGACGTATCCCTTTGGGCTCACGACGCCGGTCTCGGACGCGCCTAGGCCGAGCACGTCGCGCAGGACAAACGCGGCCAGCAGGCCGACGGCGAGGATCAGGACGAGGCGGACCGGGCGGGGCATCGGGAGGACCGTTCGGGGAGCGGGACCGTTCGAGAACGAGACTACGACGCGCGGCCGTGCGCGTCTGCGAACCCTCCACGCGAACCCGCCATGCCCGACCTGTCCGAGGGCCGCCCAGCACCCGAGATCCGCGTCGTCGTTGTCGCGGGCGTCGCCGGGTCGGGCAAGACGACCGTCGGGCAGGCGCTTGCGCGGCGGCTTGCCGCTCAAACCGGCGCGCCGTGGACGTTCGCGGATGCCGACGACTACCACGCGCCCGAGGCGCTCGCCCAGATGGCGGCCGGGCACGGACTGAGCGAGGCCGACCGCGCGCCATGGCTCGCCCGTCTCGCCGGGGTCGTCCGGGCGCACTTGGAAGCGGGACCGGGCCTCGTGCTCGCGTGCTCGGCGCTCCGTGCAGCCCACCGCGATGCGGTGACGGGCGGGGATTCGCGCGTCGCCGTGGTGTGGCTGGACGCGCCTGCAGGTGTTCTCACAGCCCGGTTAGCGGCACGCCTCGCGGCTGCACCGGGTGAACCCGGCACAAATACAGTCGGGCCGAGCCTGCTGCCGAGCCAACTTGCGACGGCCGAGCCACCCGGGGCGGACGCGATCAGACTCGACGCGACACGGCCGGTTGCAGATCTCGCCGACGAGGTGACGACCGTCGTGCTCGGCACGAGACCGGGCGCGCCGTCGTTTCTTCGCTCTCCACCCTTTCCCGCCCCGTGATGCCCCGCTTCCCACTCCGCCCCTTTGTCGCCCTTCTGCTCGTCGCGCTCGCCGGGTGCAACGCCTCAGGCGTGCTCGCGGACGTACCCGATGCCAGCGCCGGTCCAGTCGCGCCGGATGGCCTCGCGCTCTCGGCCGACCAGACGGCGTACGCCCGCGGCGCGACGGCCCGCCTGACGCTGCGCAACGGGTCCGCCGCTACAGCCACGACGGGCGTGCTCGAGTGCGCGCAGATCGAGACGTGGACGGGAACGGCGTGGACGACGAGTCCGGAAGGCAACGACCGCGCGTGCATCATGATTGCGCGCGTCCTCGCGCCTGGCGAGACGATGACCGGGACGGTCGCCCTCGACGTGCCCCCGGGCCAGTACCGGCTGGTGCAGTCGGTGAGCCTGGAGGGCGCCGACGCCGGGGTGGCCGTCTCAACGGCGGCCTTCCGCGTCGGCGCGTGATCGGCTACGCGTCAGCCTGGGCGGCGAGGGCCTCCCAGCGGGCGTAAAGGGCCTTGACCTCCTCGTCGGCGGCGTTGAAGCGGGCCATCGTGGCGGCGAACTCGGCGGCACGGGCGTAGAGATCCGGGTCCGCCATCTCCGCCTCGGCGGTCGCCTTGCGCGCCTCGGCGGCCGCGATCTGCGCCTCCACCTTCTGCATCGCCTTGGTCGCGGCCCGGGCGTCGAGTCCGGTAGAGGCTGCAGCAGGGGCCCCGACTGCCTTGCCCGACGCTTTCGGCGTACCGTTTGGTTTGGCGGGCTTGCCCTGCGAGGCCTGATAGGCGGC
>DASVSE010000173.1:0-4030 GCA_036388235.1 Rubricoccaceae bacterium
ACGCCGTCACGGCCGTCCGGATTGTGCTCGGGCTCCTGTTCTTTGTCCTGGGTCTCAACGGCTTTCTTCATTTTATCCCGGGGTCGGACGCCGTCTATCCAGGTCCGAAGGGCGCGTTCATGGCAGCGCTCGAAACGGGCAACGTCCTCACACTCGTCAAAGCCGTCGAGACGCTGGCTGGACTGTTGCTGCTCGTGGGGCGATTCGTGCCGCTCGCGCTCGTCATGCTCGTTCCGATCGTGACGGGAATCGTGGTGTTCCATCTCACCTACGCGCCCGCAGCGGGTGCGCCGGGCTACATCGCCGCGCTCCTCCTCGCGTTCCTGCTGTGGGCGTACCGCGCACCGTTGCTGCCGCTGCTGCGGCCGAGGGCGGCGCCGCTCGGCCGCAGCGTCTGAGGCGCGCTCTGGCACGACGTGCTCGACCGGACGTCGGGGCGTTCCGGGTCCGTCCGGACGTGCCTGCACGAGTATGTTTGGGCGTGCCCCCTGCCCGCCTGCCGATGGCTTACCTCGTTGAGATCACGGAGCCGTCACTGTCCCGCGCGCGGCAGGCGGAGCTGAGCGCGGTTCTCGTTCGCGAGTTGAACGTCGAGCCTGAAGAAGCCGAGCTGACAGCCCTTGTGATGCCGGCGCTCATCGGGCCGTTCGCGACGGCTGCGGACCGCGACGCCTTTCTGCTCGCCCTAGCCGAGACGGGGTTTGCCGCACAGCCGGTTGCGGATGAGACGCCGGTCGCGCCTCCGGCCCTCTCAACGGCGCTGCCCGATCCGCCGGCTCCACCCGTCGTTCCCCCGCCGCCGGCATACGTGCCGCCAGCATATGCGCCACCGCCCGACGCGGTCCCGGCCTCGGGGTCGAACCGCCTCGTCGTCGGCGTCGCCATTGCCCTCGGCGTTCTGGCCGCCGTTCTCGCCGTAGTTGTGTGGACAGGCCGGGGCGATGGGGCTGAAACCGCAGCCGACTCGGGCGATCCACCGGGCCGGTATTCCGAGGGCGAGCCGCTGGAGGAGGCGACGACCATCGAGGACGCTCCCGAGCGCGACGCGCCGGTGCGCACCGACGACGCGGACTTTGCCCTCGGCTACAGCCCAGGGCGCGGCGTCAACTGGGACCTGTTTTCGAGCCGCACCCAGACGCGCTACTCGGGCGCGCCTAACGGCACGCCGATCCCGGTCCGCGACGCTCCAAGCGCGCGCCACGGCCGCGCCGTCGACGATGTCCCGCCGGGTGAGCCCGTCACGACCGACGGCTGCCTCCGGCCACGTCCCGAGGACGGCGGGCGCTGGTGCCGGACGGATTACGCCGGCGGCGAGGGCTGGATCTACGACCGCTACCTGCTCGCCTCGGCCCGGCGTGCGGCGCCGTCGGGCGGCCTCCGCGTGGTGAGCCTGCGCGGCGGGCAAACCTCGCTGACGCTGTCCGAGGGCGGCCGCACGTGGCGTCTGCCGCGGTCGCTCTCGGCCGGCACGGCCGTAAGCAACGTCCAGCGGACGACGCTCGCCGGCCGCGACATCGTGCAGTTCGAGGCGCGCGATGGGCGATGGACGACGACGTATTTCTGGGAATACCGCCAGGGCCTGCTCCACTTTGTCGGCCAGGACGGCTCGGGGACGGTCAACGTCTCCGAGGCGCCGGGCTCGCAAGCGGTCGTTTCGGCCGCACTCGGCTACGTCCCGGGCGACGACGTCGTGCGCGGCAGCGGAGACGCGTCGCGGCCCACGGCGCGACCGTCGGCGCGTCCCTCAGCGCCGCGCGGTGAGTCGAACGCGCCGAACATTATCGTGATGGGCTCCTACCAGCCGTACGACCAGGCTGGCCTCGACGCGCGCTATGCGCAGGCGCAGCGGACGGGCCTGACCCTTCAGGTTGTTGCGTCGGAGACCTATGGCATGACGCCCGGCCTGCGGGTGATCGTCGCCGGCCCATTTGACCGCGACACGGCGCTGCGTCTGCTTCCGCAGGTGCGGCAGGTCGTTCCAGACGCCTTCCGCAACGCGCTCGACTGAGCTGTTACGCCACGCGGCCTGGGCGAACCAGCTCGAACTGGTCACCAACGGGCCGGACCTCGGCGGGCTCGACCTCGCGCAACGCGGCCGGCGTCGCCGTGCCGTCCATGCAGGGCGCAAGCTCGCGGAACTGCTGCGCGGCGAGCGGCTGCGGCAAGAGCGCGTGCTGGCCCGCGTGCGAGACGAGCCAGTACTCGACCGGGCTCGCCCCGCCCTGCGCGCGGAACATCACCGGCTGCGCCTGCGAGTTGGCATCGCGGAAGACCGCCGACACCGAGGCACCGGGGATGGCCTGCCGGACGTGATCGGCAAAAAACTCGACGCGCCCGACGACGGGCCGCGCGGCAAGGCACCACGCCTGAAACACGGCGGCGACGGCGGGCTCGCCACCGGTCGAGCCCGGCGAAACCGCGTCGGTCGGCTCAGCCAGCAGGTCGGGCTCGGCCTGCGGAGGCACAGCCTCGGTGCCAGACGGTTTCAGTGCCGTCTGTTTTCGCGCCGGCCGCGCATCCGCCGGTGGCTTGGGAGCGCGTTCGCTTTCGTCGGGCGCCCCGGTCGGCTTTGGTCGCGGTGGCCGAGCAGCTGATGGCGCTGCCGCACGTTCAGCCTTCAGGTGGTCGATCTCGGCGCTGAGACGCTCGATGGTGGCGTGAAGCCGAGCCGTCTCGCTCCGCTCGGCGCTCAGGGCGCCCTCGGCCCGAGCGGTGTGCTCGGCGAGGCGTCCGCGCGCCTCGTCCAGGTCGCGCTCGGTCTCCGACGCTGCCCGAGCGCTTTCGTCGGCTGCCTGGGTCACCTTGTCGAGCGCGGCCGCGTGTTCCTGCGCGGCACGCTCGGCGTCGGTGCGGGCTAGCTGCTCCCGCGCCTCGGCCTCGCGGAGCGCCTTGTCCTGCTCACTGATCAACCGGCCGAGCGCGGTCACGAGCGGCGGGACAGCTGCCGCGGCGTCCCGGAGGTCGCGGTAGGCGTCGCTGAGGCGCTCGCGGCGGTCGTCGGGGGGTGGCATCGCTACTCGGCGGCGACGCGGCCCGGCGCGCGGAGAACGTAGGCCGCGCCTTCGGCGGCCACCTCGGCCGGGACGACCTGGGCGAGCGTTTCGGGCGTCGCGTCGCCGTCGAAGACGGGCGCAAGCTCGCGAAACTGCTGCGCGCTCAGCGGCTGGGGCAGCACGAGGAGGGCCGGGCCGAGGCGGACGAGCCAGTGCTCGACGCCGTCGATGGACTCGCCGCGGAACGTCGGCGCCGCCGCAGCGCGGTCGCGGTACACCGTTGTCACTTCGACCTCGACGCCTTCGGCATGCTGGGTCAGGAACGACGCGAACAGGTACGGGCGGCTCACGAGGGCCCGGTTGCGGCGGCACCATGCCGTAAAGACGCGCCCGGCGAGGCCTGCCGGGCTCTCTTCGTCCGCTCCACCGGCCTCGGCCGGACCCAACGCAGCGGGCGCGTCCACGCCGCGCCGCGGTGCGGACGGGTCGCGCCGGCGCAGGTCGGCGACTTCGGCCTGCGCCGCGGCCGCCTCGGCCTGTGCGACGGCGAGCAGCGCCCGCGCCGAGGCGAGCTCGGCGCGGAGCGCCGTCAACTCATCGGCCGCCCGGATCGTCCGCTCGACGGCCCGGTCCAGCTGAGCCTGCAGGTCCGCCTCGTTGGGCGAGGGGCCGCCGTTCGCCTCGGCCGTGCGGAGCCGGTCGAGGAGCGCGTCGCGCTCGTCGCGGAGGTCATCGACCTCGCGCTTGACGTTGCGAAGGAGCTCGCGGGAGACGAGAATCTGGTCGCTCACGGGGCGTCGTGGCGGGCTGGGTCGGGAGGCAGAGCAGGGAGGGAGTGCGTGAGGCGGTCGGCGTCGCGATGCGTGCCCGCGGGCCGGTCTGGCCGTGGCCGGGCGCGGCGGCGGGCGAATCCGTCGCGGAGCCAGGCAAAGAACGTCTGCGGCGCCTCTTCGGTCTCGGCGAGTCGCTCCACGGCGCGGTCGATGCGCCCGAGCGACTGGTCGATGCGAACCTGCGATGCCGTGCCGAGCGCGTCC
>DASVSE010000174.1:0-2212 GCA_036388235.1 Rubricoccaceae bacterium
GCACCCCTCCACCTTGCCGCCATGCCAGGCATGTCGCGGCTCACCCTTCCGGGCACTCTGCAGCCCCACGTCGCCTTCGGGCAGGCCGTCCGCGCGCGTCGTGAGGCGCTCGGGATCAGCCAGGAGGCGCTGGCCGAGAGGTGCGACCTCGACCGCACCTACGTCAGCGGCGTCGAGCGCGGCCGTCGCAACCCGACGGTGCAGGCCGTTTACCGGATCGCGCAAGGGCTGGACGTCGCCGCCGCCGTGCTCGTCGCCGATGCCGACGCCGCCTTGCTCGCTTCCAAGGCGAACACGGCGGCGTAGCGTACCCGCGTGAGTTCTGGTCACTCGAGTTCCAAGACGAGCGAGCGGTTCTCCAGTGGCCCCCGGCAGTGTCCTACACCGACCGGGTCCGACTGCTCACTTGCCCCGGTCGCATGTACCAGCGCGCGTGTCGATCTGTACGCCATGCTGCGTGCGTCTCGGCATGTACCGTAGACAGCGCCCGTATTCGCGGCGATGGCCGGCGGGCGTGATCTCGTTTTGACATCCGAAGGACCACGATGACCCTTCCCCTCGGGCGGTAACGCCGTTTCGAGGCTGGGGGGTCTTCTGGGAGACACACTCCCACCGCCAAGCCCGACCTCCACTCCAGGAGGTCGGGCTCTCGTTTCTGCCCGCTTCCTCGGGCACCGGCTGCGCACGTCCGCGCGGCCGTCTTCACCACGGCGAGCAGTCGCTCGCTCCAGCTACGGCCGAGGGGCCGTCAGCCATGAACACCACCCCAACCCTGGGCGAGATCCGCCCGTCCATCACGCCCGGCGACGCGCTCGCCGAGCCCCACCATGAGCCGTTCGTGGTCCCGCTGCTCCGGCTGCGCGGCTACGACCGGCCCGTCATCGAGCCCGAGGACTGCCTCGTCACGGGCTGCCTCATCTGCGCCTGGCGCAAGGCCGGCCTGCTCGACGCGCCGCGTATCGCGAACTGCGTCGTTCGCGAGTCCGCCTCGGGGTACGCCTGCCCTACGTCGTACTGCCCGGGCTGCAACACCATCCGCTGCGTTTGCCCGCCCGAGGGCTACGAAGAGGCACTCGTTGAGGCCGCGTACGAGCTCGGCCACGAGCACGGAGCCGCTGACGGCCCGGACAACAGGCCCACGGTCAGCTGGCTCCTGGACGCCGACCTCGACGCTGAGTCGTACCTCACCGGCTACGACGACGCTTGCGCTGGGCTACCGGTCGGGATGCCGGCCGAGCCGCTCTCAGCGCAGCCACCGTCGCCGGTCTTGTGGGACGACCTCGATGACCTGCTCCCGTTCTGACGGCACTCCCTAGCCCGCCACTGCGGCGGACTTCCGGACCTCAGTCCACCGGACTGACATCAGCCCTGGACCGGTACCGGTCCACACTACACGACGCCCGCCCCGGAGTCCCCGAGGCGGGCGTCGCCATGTCCGGCCGTCTGGCCAGGCACCAAGCCGTGGCACTGCTTGAACAGCGCCGCGGCCATCACACCAGCACGGGGGAGGCCCCGATGCCATGCAGTACAAGATCACCACGGGCGAGGTACGCCTCGTCCCCACCGTCCACGACCGGACGGCCACCTACACCGCGCGCGCCCCCGAGCATGAGGCGCGCGCCCGCCTCATCGCCGAGGAGGCTCGCCACTGGCTCGCCTTCGCGACGGCGCGCTCGCGCATGACGCCCGCCGTGCTCACGGCCAAGACGCTCGACTCGGCCTGCTTCTCGGTCGCCGCCGGCGCGTCGCACTTCGCCGTGCCGTCGAAGCTCGTTGGGACGAAGACGCACCAGCGGGCACTGTGGCAGATCGTGCGCGACGGCTACCGCACACACGACGAACTCGAGACGGACACGGCCACGACCGAGGGCGTCCACGTCTCGTACGGCGACACGCCTCTCGGCGAGATCCAGCCGAAGCACGTGTCGTGGCTCCGGCCGCTCGTGCCGTTCGGGCTCACGGTCCACCTCGGACGCATCACGGGCTCAGAGACGGAGGGCCGGACACTCGGCGTCAACGTCGTCTTCGGGCACGTCGCGCCGGCCATCGCCGCGCTCACCGAGGCCCTCCACACGTCCGGCGACGGCGCGCAGGGCGACGGCTCGTCCAGCACGGCCGCGTCCGTCTTCCCGACCCCGGCGCTGCCGATGCGGCCGGGGAGCGGAGACGGTGCCTCGGGCCGGCTTCGGCTCGTCGTGCCGGTCGGGGACGA
>DASVSE010000175.1:0-1804 GCA_036388235.1 Rubricoccaceae bacterium
AACCCGCGCATCCTGGTCTCGGTGTCGACGCTGCTCGTCGCCTCATCCAGCACCAGGATGCGCGGGTTGAGCAGGAGGGCGCGGGCGATGGCGAGGCGCTGCTTCTGGCCGCCCGAGAGGCGCACGCCGCGCTCGCCGACAAGCGTCGCGTAGCCCTCGGGCATCCGGGCGATAAACTCGTGCGCGTTGGCCGCGTGCGCCGCCGCCTCGACCTCGGCGTCCGTCGCGTCGGGGTTGCCGTAGCCGACGTTGTCGCGGACGGACGTGCTGAAGAGGAACGTCTCCTGCTGCACCTGCGCGACCTGCCCGCGGAGCGACTCCAGCGTCACGCCGCGGAGGTCATGACCGTCGAGGCAGACCGTCCCGGATGTCGGGTCGTAGGCGCGCCAGACGAGTCCGAGCAGCGTGGACTTGCCCGAGCCCGACGGTCCGACGAGGGCCACACGCTGCCCGGCGGGGATGTGGAGGTCGATGCCGGTGAGGATGTCCGGCCCGTCGCCGTAGCCGAACGCGACGCCCGAGAGGCGGATGTCGCCCGCGAGCGGGTCCGGCAGGTCGACGGCGTCCGGCGCCTCGGCGACGCTTTCGGGCGCGTCGAGGACCTCGAAGAGTCGCGCGCCCGAGGCGGACGCCCGCTGGAGCAGGTCGCTCACGCCGACGAGGTCGTCGATCGGGCCGTAGAAATAGCGCCCGTAGCCGCGGTACGCGAGCAGCCCGCCGAGTGTGAACTGGCCCCCGAGGATGAGCCACACGCCGCCGCCGAGCATCAGCACGTTGCCGAGTTGGCCGATGAACCGGACGGCCGGGAAGATGCGGTTCCGCAGGTCCACGGCCGCGATCTGCTGGTCGTAGATCGCCTCGCCGAGGCGCGTCGTTGCGGCCAGCTCGCGGTCCTCTTGGGCAAAGCTCTGGATGACGCGGATGCCGCCGAGGTTCTCGGCCATCTTGGCGCTCAGCCCCCCGACGGCCGCCCGCGTCGCGCGGTAGACGGGCCGCACGAGGCGGTTGAAGCGCACGAGCAGGATCCCGACGACGAGCATCGGCGCGAGCACGAGCACGCCGAGCAGCGGCTGGAGGACGAGAAAGACCGTCGCCACGAGCGCGATCCGGAGCGCGTTCGCGACGACCGAGTCGGTCCCGCGGACGACCACGTCCTGCACGGCCTCGACGTCCGACGTGAGGCGCGCGAGCAGGTCGCCCGTCCGCTGCCCCGAGAAGTACGCGGCCGACTGCCGCTGGAGCTTGCGGTAGAGCCGCACGCGGAGGTCGAGCGTCAGCCGCTGTCCGGCCCGTTCCAGCAGGACGCCGCGCGTCGCCGAGAGCACCTGCTGGGCGAGCAGGAGCCCGACGAGGAGCGCGAGTTGCCACCCGATGTAGGTCCAATCGGCCCGGACGAGCCCCACGTCGACGACCTGCTTCCAGACGAGCGGCGGCGCGAGTTCGGCCGCGACGGAGAGGACAAGGCACGCCATGCCGGCGAAGACCATCCGGCGGTACGGCGCCAGCAGCCCGTACAGCTTGCGGACGACGCCGGCCGACGGCGCGACGGGCGGGCCGTCGTAGGGAGAACCGGATCGGGGCATCGGCGAGGCGCGAGGGGCGGCGTCCTAACCCGGCCCGGGCGCGCGGGGTCCGGACCGAGCCCAAATGCGGGCAGACGCGCGGAATCGAGCGCGGAAGCGGCGCCGGGTATCTTGCGGGCGTCCCCCGCGCCCCCGATGTACCTCAGCCGGCTCGATCTCCACGGCTTCAAGAGCTTCGCCCACAAGACGAGCGTCGCCTTCTCGCCCGGCGTGACGGCCAT
>DASVSE010000176.1:0-6009 GCA_036388235.1 Rubricoccaceae bacterium
GCCGCCTACGGCGCGGGGAGAATCCAGGCGCGTGCCGTGGCGGCCTCGATGATCTCGGCTGCCGCTGCCTCGTCGGGCTCCTGATCGCGCCGAGGGCTCCAGTAGGTGTAGGCGCGGTAGCGAGGCCCGTCGCGGAGTTCCACGACGAACGTCTGCCCATCGCCGCGAACCGTTAGCATGCCCGCAGGTGCCGGCTGCTCGCCCGCGAGCGTCCAAAGGCCGAGCCGCTCAAAGCGGTCCAGAAGAGCGGTCGGGCTCAGGCCGTCCGCAGGAAGCTGACGGGGGCACACGGTTACTGCGTCCCGAGCATGCAGACCGGCGCACCACCCCGAGTAGAAAGGGTTTAGCAACGAGTCGGCGTCGCTGCCCCACACCAACCACGCGTGGTCCGACACCGATCCGTGGTCGTCGACGAGACGGTACGCGAAGAGCGGCTCCCGCAAAGACGATACCTCACGAATGCGAATCTCGCGGGTGCCTGCAGGCAGTGGAGTGGTGGCAAGCTGGCCGGTGCCAAACCAGCTAGAGGCTCTCTCCGAACGGTGTAGAAAGCGCGCCTGCTCGTCTGCGTCCCACCACGCCGGGAGGCCCCACGCGACCGAGTCGGCGGGCTGGGCATGGGAGGCGGAGGTGACGAGAAGCCCAAGGAGGACGAGGCGGCGCATCGGAGCGGGGGCGGCAAGGCCGTCAGGCTACCCCACGCCCTGCGCACCGCCGGGGCACATCGCCCGCCATGCTGCATCGCCTACCGGGTGAGGAAGTAGTAGATGACGTAGAACCAGCCCAGGAACCCGTGGATGATCAGCCACAGGATCGAGTGGTTGGCGCTCCACGAGAGGACGGCCGCGACGACGGTTCCGAGGCCGATGCCGCCACCGGCGGCGTTCGAGCGTGCAGACATGGCAGGCGAGGATGGGAGAGCCGCCTACGTCGCCGAACGCACTTCGGGTGCAGCTGCCGCGTGCCCTTCTCGACTGGGCCGCGCGATGGAGGCATGCCAGCAGCGTCACCGGCGAGGCGTGGGGAGGCGAAACTGAACGGCTTCGCGGAGCAGCGTCAGCACGGCCTCGGCCTTGTCCGGCCGGAAGTCGGCGTCGCTCAAGACCTCGTAGAACACCGCCACGATCTCGTCGTCGGTGAGATCGACCTCAGGATCGCGTCGAATCGCCGCACAGAGGGCGGCTTCGTCGCCGCGCCCGACGTCGCCGCGAAGCCACGCGCGGACAGCCCCGATCGGCGTGAGCTGGACGAGTCGTGCACGGCGTGCGAGGGTTGCTTCAAACGGCTCGGCAGCAGTTTCGGCGGCTGGGTAAAAGCGGGCGGAGTAGGGCATCAGGGGAGCGGGGCGAGCGGGCCCGGCCGGAAGCGGCCATTCTGGAACACGTCGCGGATGTCGGCCAGCACCTCGCGGTCGATCATGAGCGGCTCGCCCTCCGCGAGGTTCACGCGCTGCACCTCGTCCACGCGGAGGTCGTAGTTCTCCCAGCCCATAAAGTCGACGAGCGTCCGCTGGAAGTCGGCGTCGACGACTCCGTCAACCGCGTGGTGCGAGAAGCCGCGCGCCCGCCAGATCTGCTGGAGTTCGCGGGCGATCTCGGGGGTAACCGGGACGAGGTTTTCCGGCCGCGTGTCGGTAAAGTAGAGGTCGTTGAGCGCGTAGAGCCGGGCCAGCTCGGCGATGGGGGTCGGGTGATCGTAGACCGAGATGTCCACGACCGTGTCCGATCCGTCGTAGCCCGCGCCCGCGCGGACGACCAGGAGCGCGGCCGACTGTTCGCCGCGGCGGTCGCCGCCGGCCGCGCCGCCCGCGACGAGGGCCGCCATCAGCCGGGCCGCGAGCGGCTGCCCCTCTGCGCCAACAAACGCCGTCGCCATCGCGTCGACCGTCTCGGCCGAGACGAGAATGTTGCCCTGGACCGCAAAGCCCTTTCCGACGACGACCTCGCCCGGGCCCGCCGTCCGGACGCCTCCGCTGGCCTCGCCGACGCGTCCGCCGCGCCACTCGAACGCCGCTGCGCCGGTCCACGTCGCCGCGTTTCCCTGCGCGTCGACGAGCCCGACCTGCCGCGTCTCGGGGTTCGGGTCCTCGCGGATGAGGATGCGGAGTGCCTCGTCGGCCGTTGCGCCGTTGCGCATCAGCACGAGCCCGCGGCGGCCGTAGTCCAGGCGGGCAAAGCTCTGCGTCGCGACAGCGCCCGCGCCGGCCTCGGCCCACGGCACGACCGCGCGCACGTTGGGAAACTTGGACTGCACGGCGATGCCCATCTCACCCGTCGTCGTGTCCACGGCGACGATCGAGAACGTCGAGACGAGCGGCGCACCGTCTGGCCCGACCGGAGGCGCTTCTGCCGATCTCGTCGGGGGCGGCCACACGAGCGCGACCGCGACGAGCAAAACGAGGATGAGCGCAAAGCAGACGAAGGCTGCGCGGCGGAGCGTTGGTCGAGACATCGGTGAGGCGGTGGGCGTCTCACTATTCTACCCGTTCTCTGCCCGTCCTGCGATGCTCCGCCACCTCGTTTTGCTCGTCGCTCTCGCCTCGGTGGCTCTGCCGGCCGAGGCGCAGGAGCGCGCGTCGTCAGGTGGTGAGGTCGCGATCGCGCGCGTTCACTACGGCGGCGGCGGGGACTGGTACTCCGGCGACCCGCTCCCGACGCTCATCGCATTCGCGCGGCAGCACACGTTGCTGGATCTCGACCCCGAGCCGCACACGGTCGACCTGGAGTCCGACCGCCTCTTCGGCTACCCGTTTCTCTACCTCAACGGCCACGGCTCGGTCGCCTTCACGACCGACGAAGCCGCGCGCCTGCGCCGCTACCTCGACGCCGGCGGCTTTCTCTACGTCAACGACGACTACGGTCTCGACGAGACGATCCGACAGGAGCTGCGCAAGGTCTACCCGGACCAGGAGCTGCGTGCCCTCCCGGCGTCGCACCCGCTCTACCACGCGCACTTCGACTTTCCGGCCGGGCTGCCCAAAGTCCACGAGCACGACGGACAGGCGCCCGAAGGGCTTGGCCTGTTTCACGAGGGTCGCCTCGTCGTCTTCTATGCGTTCCAGAGCGACCTCGCCGATGGGTGGGAGCCGGCCGGCACGCACCCGGACCCGCCCGAGGTGCGGGAGGCTGCCCTGCGGATGGGTGTCAACCTGCTCGTCTACGCGATGACGCAGGGAGCGGGCTCGTGAAGCGTCTGCGGCCCGCTTGAGGAGGGGCTCGGCGGGCCGATACCCGGGACGTACTACCGGGCGACGCCATGACTCCTTTCCGCATTCTCTTTGCCGGGCTCGTCGTCGTCGGGACGATGCTGTACGTCCTCAACCCGGGGCCGGACAAGTTCGAGGCGTTCCTCCGGCTGGACCGGGCCGAGCGCGCCGAGGCGTCCCAGCGCGCGGCCGACGACACGATCACGGGAACGTCGCGGACGCTCCTCGCCGACCGCGTCGGGCGTGAGCTAGGCGGCCCCGGGTCCGTCCCGTTCGACCGGACGGACTACCACGTCGCGAGCCTCTACCGCATCGACGACAACGCCGAGCAAGCCGGCGGCCAGTGGACGTACCTCGGGCTCGCCAACTGGTTTGTCGCCATCGAGCAGCCCGAGGCAGCCATCGTGCCTCAGGCGCGGGCGGGTGAGGCTCCCGCTCGGCCCCGGCCCCCGGGCATCCCCGGCTGAGGCGTTTGGGTCCGGCAGAAAGGCAACCTGGCGCTAGCTTGTTGCAAACCCGCCCCAGATCGCCATGCTCGCCCACACCGACCCGACCCTCGCGAGCCTGATCCGCCGCGAGACCGAGCGCCAGAACGACGGCCTCGAACTGATCGCGTCCGAGAACTTCGTCTCCGAGGCCATCATGGAGGCCGTCGGAAGCCCGCTGACCAACAAGTACGCCGAGGGCCTGCCGGGCAAGCGCTACTACGGCGGCTGCGAGGTCGTCGACGAGGTCGAGGACTTGGCGCGCGCTCGCGCCCGCGAGCTCTTCCGGTGCGACTGGGTGAACGTGCAGCCGCACTCGGGGGCGACGGCCAACCACGCGGTCTACCTCGCGTTCATGAAGCCCGGCGAGCGCCTGCTGGGCCTCGACCTCGCCCACGGCGGCCACCTTACGCACGGCTCGCCGGTCAACTTCTCGGGCAAGCTCTACGACGCCCACTTCTACGGCGTCGACGTGAACGGGCCGAACGCGGGCCGCATCGACCTCGACAAGGTCCGCGCGAAGGCGCACGAGGTCCGCCCGCGGATGCTCTCCGTCGGTGCGAGCGCGTACAGCCGCGACTTCGACTACGCCGCCTTCCGGTCCATCGCCGACGAGGTCGGGGCGATTCTGTGGGTGGACATGGCACATACGGCCGGCCTCGTCGCGGCGCGCCTGCTCAACGACCCGCTCCCGCACGCCCACGTCGTGAGCACGACGACGCACAAGACGCTCCGCGGTCCGCGCGGCGGGATGCTCCTCGTCGGGACCGACGGGCCGTCGCCGACCGGCGAGACGCTCAAAAATGGCACCCCCAAGACGACCGGGCAGGTGCTCGACTCGGCCATGTTCCCCGGCGCCATCGGCGGGCCGCTCATGCACGGCATCGCCGGCAAGGCCGTCGCCTTCCAAGAGGCCCTGCGCCCCGACTTCGTCGACTACCAGCGGCGGACGGTCGCCAGCGCGCAGGCGATGGCCGAGGCGTTCGTCGAGCGGGGCTACGCCGTCGTCTCGGGCGGGACGGACAACCACCTTGCGCTCGTGGATCTGCGCTCGAAGGGCGTCACGGGTAAGGAAGCCGAGGCGCTTCTCGGCGCCGCCGCCATCACGGTGAACAAGAACATGGTCCCCGGCGACCCCGAGAGCCCGTTCGTGACGAGCGGCATCCGCGTCGGCGCGCCGGCCATGGCAACGCGCGGCTTCGGACCGGACGAGTTCCGGACCGTCGCGCACCTCATCGACCGCGTGCTCTCGTCCCGCGGGGCCGAGGCCGAGGCGGTCCGCCGCGAGGTCCAGGCGATGTGCGACGCGTTCCCGCTCTACGCCCTCGACCCCGTCGCCTGAGCACCTGCTCAACGGCTGGCGGTGCTTCGACCGAAGAATCTGCGCCCGGCGGAGCCGCGGCGGCAGGCTGGCGTACGACCGCCCTTCAACCGTCCGTTGGTCGGCGAGCACCGTAGCTTTCCCGACCGCGCTTTCCGCACGCTCCCTCCATGGCTCACGATTCGACCCCGGTTCAGGAGACGGCGCTTGCGCGGCTCGGGCACACGCTGTATCAGCGCGCACTCGTGCGCCGTGAGGACGAGGCCATCACGGACCCGCGCGGCCAGCCCATCGGGTGGCTGCTGGACACGCGTACGCCGATGCTCGACGGCGCCGTCTTCGCCGAGGCAGGCGCCGTCATTGCCGAGCGGCTCGCGGCCCGTGGAGTGACGCAGGTCGCGGGATACGGGTACGGGGCGTTCCCGCTCGTCTGCGCCGTCCTGCCGCACGGCACGCCAGAGCGTCCGTTCTCAGGCGGCTTCATCCGCGAGCGCCGCAAGCCCTACGGCCGCCGCCGCCTCGTCGAAGGCCCTCTCGACCGCAGCCGGCCCGTCGCCCTCGCCGACGATATCCTGAACTCGGGCCGTTCCGCCGCCCGCGCCGTCACGCTTCTCCGCAGCGACGGCTTTGAGGTCGCCGGTCTGGTGACGCTGTTCAATTTCACATGGTCTGGCGGCCGCGCGCGTCTCGAAGGTGACGGCCTATGGGTCGAGTCGCTCCTCGAACTGAACCTGCGCGAGAGCGCGCCGGCCCGCCCGCCGGCTTCGGGCGACACGGCCTGACGCGACTGTGAACATCTGGAGATCGAAGCCGCCGGGCCCACCGGTACCGCCCGCAGAGCCGGACCAACCCCCCGGCACCGTCCTCGACGCATCAGGCACGCCTACGACTGGTGGGCCTGCGCCGGCTGCCGTCGTGCTCGCTCCCGACGGCCAGCCGGCGGCTGCGGCCGAGATGCCGTTTCTCGACCACCTCGAAGAACTCCGCTGGCACATCTT
>DASVSE010000177.1:0-6843 GCA_036388235.1 Rubricoccaceae bacterium
GCCGCTTCACGGTCGCCGCCGTCGTGGACGGCGTGGACTGCGGGCAGGGCACGGCCAAGTCCAAGAAGGAGGCCGAGCAGGAAGCCGCCAAGCAGGCCCTGACGACGCTGCGGCGCTTCGAGAAAGAGGGTTGAACGCGTACAAGACGCCCGGGCTGGCGGGTTAACGCGGAAGCGCTTTTGTCTGCCTTCTGGCCTGCCCGCTCCGGATCACCGCCTGACGAAGCAGAGTCCACCCCACACACCACACGCTCACGCTCATGGAGACGGCCATCGCCCGGACGGGCCACCCCGACCGATTCGCCGAGCGCCACCTCGGCCCCTCGCCCGACGACACGGCCGCGATGCTGGCGACGCTCGGCCTCGACTCGCTCGACGCGCTCGCCGAGGCGGCCGTGCCGGCCTCCATCCGGACCGACGCGCGCCTCGACCTGCCCGAGGCGCTGAGCGAGCACGAGTTGCTCGCGACCGCGGCGCGCCTCGCGGGCGAGAACACGCCGGCGCGCTCGTTTCTCGGGATGGGATACGCCGGCACGTTCACGCCGCCCGTCATCCAGCGCAACGTGCTGGAGAATCCGGGCTGGTACACGCAGTACACGCCGTACCAAGCCGAGATCGCCCAGGGCCGACTGGAAGCCCTCCTGACGTTCCAGACCGTCGTGACGGACCTCACGGGCCTGCCCGTCGCCAACGCCAGCCTGCTGGACGAGGCGACGGCGGCGGCCGAGGCGATGTCGCTCTTTGTCGGTGCGCAGCGCGGCCAGCGCAAGACGTTCGCCGTCGACGCGCGCGTGCACCCGCAGACGATTGCCGTCGTGCGGATGCGCGCCGAGCCGCTCGGCATCCGCGTCGAGACCGTCGACGCGGCTACGTTCACGCCCGGGCCGGATACCATCGGCGTGCTCGTCCAGTACCCGGCGACGGACGGCGAGATCGTGGATTACCGCGGCCTCGCGGAGCAGGCGCACGCGGCCGGCGCGTACGTCGCGGCCGCCTGCGACCTGCTCGCGCTGACGGTCATCGAGGCGCCGGGCGCGTGGGGCGCGGATGTTGCGCTCGGCAACAGCCAGCGCTTCGGCGTCCCGATGGGCAACGGCGGCCCGCACGCCGCCTTCTTCGCCACGGCCGACGCGTTCAAACGCCAGCTTCCGGGCCGCATCATCGGCGTCTCCAAGGACCGCGCGGGCAATCCGGCGCTCCGAATGGCGCTCCAGACGCGCGAGCAGCACATCCGCCGCGAGAAGGCGACCAGCAACATCTGCACGGCGCAGGCCCTGCTCGCCAACATGGCCGCCTTCTACGCGGTCTACCACGGTCCCGAGGGCCTGCGAGCGATCGCCGAGTACGTCCACGGCGCGACGCGAGCGCTCGGGGCGGCGCTCGTGGATGCGGGCCACGAGACGGTCCACGCCGACACGTTCGACACGCTCCGCATCCGCCCGAACGGTCGGACGGCGCAGGACGTGATCGAGGCAGCACGGGCCGAGAACGTCAACCTGCGCCGGTTCGACGACGAGACCGTCGGCATCGCGCTCGACGAGACGGTGACGGCGGCCGACCTGAGCGCCATCGCCCGAGCGTTCGGCGTCGACTTTGACGGCGCGTTCGAGCTGGCCGAGTATGCAGGCGCGCACGTCCGCACGACGGACTATCTGACGCACCCGGTCTTCAACAGCTATCACTCGGAGACCGAGATGATGCGCTTTCTGAAGCGCCTCGAAAACAAGGATCTCTCGCTCGCGCACGCGATGATCCCGCTCGGGAGCTGCACGATGAAGCTCAACGCGGCGGCCGAGATGATGCCGATCACGATGGGCGGCTGGGCGAACGTCCACCCGTTCGCGCCGGGTGAGCAGACCCCGGGCTACGCCGAGGCCATCGGCGCCCTCGGCGACTGGATCGCCGAGATCACGGGCTTCGCAGCCGTCTCGCTCCAGCCTAACTCGGGCGCGATGGGCGAGTACGCGGGTCTGCTCACGATCCGCGCGTACCACAAGAGCCGCGGCGACGACGCCCGGACGGTCTGCCTCATCCCGACGAGCGCGCACGGCACCAACCCCGCGAGTGCCGTCATGGCCGGGATGGACGTCGTGGCGGTCAAGGTGGGCGAGGACGGGGACGTGGACGTGGACGACCTGCGGGCGAAGGCCGAGCAGCACGCCGACCGCCTCGCGGCGCTCATGATCACGTACCCGTCCACGCACGGCGTCTTCGAGCCGACGATCCGTGAGATCGCCGACATCGTCCACGCGAGCGGCGGGCTGGTGTACATGGACGGCGCGAACCTCAACGCGCAGGTCGGGCTGTGCCGGCCGGGCGACTTCGGGATGGACGTGTGCCACCTCAACCTGCACAAGACGTTCGCGATTCCGCACGGTGGCGGCGGGCCGGGCATGGGCCCGATCGCCTGCACCGAGGCGCTCGCGCCGTTCCTGCCGGGCCACCCGCTCGCCGCAGGCGATGTGGAGGGCAACGGGCCCGTCGCGGCCGCCCCCTACGGCTCCGCCCTGATCCTGCTCATCTCGTGGGCCTACATCGCGATGATGGGGCCGGACGGCCTGCGCCGGGCGTCGCTGACGGCGATCCTGAACGCCAACTACATGGCGAAGCGGCTCGACGGGCACTACGACGTGCTCTTCCGCGGCCCCAATGGGTTCGTCGCGCACGAGTTCATCCTCGACGTGCGGCCGTTCCAGAAGGCCGGCGTCTCGGCCGAGGACATCGCGAAGCGTCTCATCGACTACGGCTTCCACGCCCCGACGATGTCGTGGCCGGTGACCGGGACGCTGATGGTGGAGCCGACCGAGAGCGAGAGCCGAGCCGAACTGGACCGCTTCTGCGACGCGATGATCGCGATCCGGACCGAGATCCAGGAGCTGGAGATCGGGACGGCGGACGCGGCGGACAACGTCCTCAAGAATGCCCCGCACACGCTCGCCGAGGTCACGGCAGATGACTGGGACCACGCGTACACGCGCTCGCAGGCCGCGTGGCCAGCGCCGTGGACGCGCGAGCGCAAGCTCTGGCCGACCGTCGCGCGCGTGGACAATGCATTCGGGGACCGCAACCTCGTCTGCTCCTGCCCGCCGATGGAGGACTACGCCTAGCCGAACGCGGCGCGCCTCGTGCGAGGCGCGCCGCGGATCGGGTCAGGTCGGGTTGCCGCCCGTCACGCCGAAGACTTCGCCGGTGATGTAGCCCGACTCCTGCGAGGCGAGGAAGACGAAGACGGGCGCGATCTCGGCGGGCTGGCCGGGGCGGCCGTAGGGCGTCTGCTCGCCGAAGTGCTGGACCTTTTCCTGAGTTTGCCCGCCCGACGGCTGGAGCGGCGTCCAGAACGGGCCCGGAGCGACGGCGTTGATGCGGACGCCGTTCTCGATGGCCTGCGCGGCGAGGGCCTTGGTGAAGCCGATGATGGCCCACTTGGTCGTGGCGTAGTCCAGCAGGGTCGGCGACGGGTCGAAGCCCTGGATTGAGGTCACGTTGATCACGGCCGCGCCGGGGGGCATCAGGGGCAGGGCGGCCTTGCTGAGCCAGAACATCGCGTAGACGTTCGTTCTGAACGTCTGGTCGAACTGCTCGGTCGTGATGTCGGCTATCGAGGGCTGGGTGACCTGCTTGCCGGCGTTGAGGACGAGAATGTCGAGGCCGCCGAGTTGCTCGTTGGCGTCGGCGATGAGGCTGGTGCAGAACGCCTCGTCGGTCAGGTCGCCGGGGAGGCGGACGAGCGTCCCGCCTTCGGACTCGATGAGGTCGGCGAGGGACTGGGCGTCCTCTTCTTCGGCGGGGAGGTAGTTAATGGCGACCGAAGCGCCTTCGCGTGCGTAGGCGAGGGCGACAGCGCGGCCGATGCCCGAGTCGCCGCCGGTGATAAGGGCGCGACGGCCCGCAAGGCGGCCCGATCCGCGGTACGTGTCCTCGCCGTGGTCCGGGACGGGGTCCATCTGGGCCGTCTTGCCTGGGGCAGACTGCGGCTGCTTCGGGAACGGCGGGCGCGGATACTGGCTCCGCGGGTCCTGCATGGCAAACTGGTCGGGCATCGTCGGGGCGGTGAGCGGGAGCGCCTCGGACCGCCGGCCGGCCGCGGGGTTCAGCGACGGTGCGCCGTTCAGGAATCGCCGGACGGGCGGGTTTGTTCTCCAGACCGTCTCTCAGTCCCCGATTCTCCTCCGTGTCGGCAGGACAGCCCAGATCCCTGTGTGTCCCCGGTGATGGAAAGCTGGTCGGTGCACCTTCGGACGACGACAGCGCATCGGCATTGCCCCACCCCTCGGCCGTCTGCACGCCGTTCAGGTGCAAACAGAGGCGTCCACCCACAGGTCCACCGCTCGCTTTGTAGCATTCTGTGACAAGGGTCGACGCGGGCGCGATGTAGGCACTAGCCGACCAGAGCGAGTCGCAGCGGGTCTCTTCAGGGCTCCGATCTGAGACCTGACCGGAAGCGAGGCGACTGGCGACGAGCAGAAGCAGCAGGAGTGCGCGCCACGGCGCTAGCGGGCGACGGCCATCTCGGCGCGGCGGAAGAGGCCGTAGGGGTTGATCGGTGTGCCGCGGCCGGGGCCACTCACGTCGAGTACCTGGAAGTGAAGGTGCGGGCCACGGGCGTTGCCCGTGCTGCCAACGGTCCCGAGGGCGTCGCCGCGGCGGACGACGACGTGCTCGGTGATGCCCGGCGCGTAGCTGTCCAGGTGGGCGTAGTAGTAATCCGTGCGGCCGTCGGCGGAGCGGAGGTAGAGCGTGCGGCCGCCGAGGGCGTTCCACGTCGTCCGCGTGACGGTCCCGTCGGTGACGGCAACGAGGGGCGTGCCGCGCGGGGCCGCCATGTCGATCGCGTTGTGCGTGCGCCCGCCCGAGCGGCCGGCCGTGAACGAGTCCTGGAGGCGACTCGGGTCGAAGCCGACGACCGGCATCAGCAGGGCGGACGAGGACGGCTGTGCCGGCGCGGGGGCCGCATCGGGGCGCCGCGCGGGCACGCGGATGACGACGGGCGGTGCGGGTGCCGGTCGAGGCGCCTCGCGGCGAGCGCCCTCGCTGCGGCGCCCGGCCCACCCGCCGGCTCCACCGCCCGACGTGGCGCAGGCCGAAAGAGTCAGGGCGAAGACGAGGCCGACGGCGGCAAGACGGGCCGAGTGCAGCGAGGCAGAGACGGAGAGCATAGAATGGAAAGAGAGCGCCCGGGCCGTATCGGCGCCGGACGGGTCGGGGTTAACAGGCAGCCGCGACGGGCGTGGATCGGTCAACGGCGCGCCTCGCCGCGGGCGCGCTCGGCGTCCGAGAGGCTGGCCCACCACGCGGCGTACTCGGTCGTGTGGGGCGCGTGGCGGTTGACGTCCGGGCCGTCCCACCACGTCGGGCCGCGCTCGCCGAGGGCGACCTTGGCAGCGTCGACGCGCGCACGAGCCGTACGCTCAGCATCGGCATCGTCGGCGCGCGTCGCGGTACCGACAGCGCGGCGGGCGTCCATCAGCTCGGCGACAAGGCGCGTGCGGTCGGGCTCCGGAAGGTCCGGATTGGAGCGCCGCCACAGGCGACCGCCCGTGACGAAGTAGCGCCCGTCGGGCGTCTGGGGCAAATGGTCGGGCACGGCGTCGGGCGGGGGGACGGCCCAAGGTCGCACCGGCGCGGACGCTGTTGCCGGGTTAGGCGCGCGCGATCTGGAGCACGTCCGCAATCTCGTCGGGGCGCGGCATGGGCGTCTCGGGCTCGCCGGCGGCCAAGACGTCGAGGTAGAAGCGCGCGAAGGCGAGGCGCTCGGCAGGCGTCGCGTTGGCCTCCTCGGGAAAGTCGCAGACGGCGGCGAAGGCGGCCTCCGAGACGGTCGACGCGACGTAGCGGTCGAGGAGGAGGGCAAAGGCGTGCGGGCGGGCCGCGAGAGTCGCAGTGGTCATAGCCGGGGCGAAGGGTGGGGATGCGTGCAGACGGACAATCGCCGTGCCACTCCGCCGGATCTGCACGAAATGGAGCACGACGCGTCTGACTCGGGCCGTCGACCGTATTCAAACGGAACGGCAGCGTTACCCTTCTGCCCCTCCATTGCCTGGCCCGCCCTGCTCACCGCCCCGACGCCCCCGCCTCCCGGCGCACCCGACCCGACCCGGCTGTACCGCGCGCTACGCGCCATCGTCCGGACGCTGCTGCACCTGTTCTTCCGCGAGGTGACGGCCGTGGGCACGCACCACGTGCCACTCGACCTCGGCGGGCTGCTCGTCGCGGGGCACCCGAACGGCGTCATCGACCCGGCCGTGATCCTGAGCCGCTTTCCCGGGCGCCTCGTCTTCGGTGCACGCGACGGGCTGCTGAAGTGGGCGATCGTCGGGCCACTGATGCGCGGGCTGGGGACGGTCCCGATCTACCGCGCCGCCGACCACGCCGGGGCGGACGGCGAGGCGGCCCGACGCGACGCGAACGCGCGCAGCCTCGACGCCCTCGCGGCCGAGGCGGCGTCCGGCTCGTTTACGGCCCTCTTTCCCGAGGGGCAGAGCCACGACCTTGCGCACCCGACCGAGATCCGCTCGGGCGCGGCGCGCCTCTACGCCCGCGCGCTCGTCCTTGCGGCCGAGGCCGGGCGGCCCGCGCCAGCCCTGCTGCCCGTCGGGCTGCACTACGACGCCAAGGCGACGTTCCGCTCGCGCGCGCTCGTCTCGTTCCACCGCCCGCTCGCCGTGCCCGACGCGCTGATGGTGCGCCTCTCGGGTCCGTCCGAGGCGACCGAGACGCGGGCCGCGGTGCAGGAGCTCACGGACCTCATCGAGCACGCCCTCCACCGGGCGACGTTCGCCGCGGACGACTGGGACTTAGTCCGCACGATGCACCGGGCGCGGACGCTCATCCGCGCCGAGGACGC
>DASVSE010000178.1:0-3849 GCA_036388235.1 Rubricoccaceae bacterium
ATTCTCGGCCTCTCGGGCGGCGTCGACTCGTCCGTCGCCGCCGCCCTCATCGCGCGCGCCGTCGGCGAGCAGCTGACGTGCGTCTTCGTCGACAACGGGTTGCTGCGGGCGGGCGAGTTTGAGCAGGTTCAGACGACGTTCCGCGACGGCTTCGCGGTCGACCTCGTCGCCGTGGATGCGAGCGAGACGTTCCTGTCGCGTCTGGCGGGCGTCGCCGACCCCGAGGAAAAGCGCAAAGTCATCGGGCGAACGTTCGTCGAGGTCTTCCACCAGGCGACCGAGGCCGTCACTAAACGCCTCGGGCGCAAGCCGCGCTTTCTAGCCCAGGGCACGCTCTACCCCGACGTTATCGAGTCGGTCTCGTTCAAGGGCCCGAGCGCGACGATCAAGACGCACCACAACGTCGGTGGGCTGCCCGAGGAGCTGGGATTCGAGCTGCTGGAGCCGTTCCGCGAACTGTTCAAAGACGAGGTTCGCGCCGTCGGGCGTGCGCTCGGGGTGCCGGAGGCCATTGTCGGGCGGCACCCGTTTCCGGGTCCGGGCCTCGCCGTGCGGCATCTCGGAGCCGTCACGCCCGAGGGCCTCGACCTGCTCCGCCGGGCCGACACAATCTGGCTCGACGTCCTCCACACCACGGGCACGTACGACGACGTCTGGCAGGCCTTTGCCGTCCTGCTGCCCGTCCAGACGGTCGGTGTGATGGGCGACTTTCGGACGTACGAGCAGGCCGTCTGCCTGCGGGCGGTCACGAGCACGGACGGCATGACGGCGGACTGGGCGCACCTCCCCTACGACGTGCTCGCGCTCGCCTCGAACCGCATCATCAACGAGGTCCGCGGCATCAACCGCGTCGCGTACGACATCTCGTCCAAGCCGCCGGCCACCATCGAGTGGGAGTAGATGCACTGGCTCTAACTCGCGCTCGCCATCGTGTTTGAGGTCGGCGGGACGGCCGCGATGAAGCTGTCGGACGGCTTCCGCAAGCCTGGCTGGGCGGTCGCGATGTTCGTGGCCTATATCGCGTGCTTCTCGCTCATCACGCTCGCGCTCCGGCACATCGAGCTGGGCACGGCGTACGCGATCTGGGCGGGCGTCGGGACGGCCGTCGTGGCCGTGCTCGGCGTGGCCGTGTTCGGCGAGACGCTGACGGCACTGAAGGTGGCGGGCGTGCTGCTGATCGTGCTCGGCGTGGTCGCGCTCAACCTCGGCGGGTCGCACTGAGGGCTCGCGCGGCCGTCTGGGACCGGTTGAACGGCCCACCGGGTTTGGACGGTTCGCAACCCCGGCCGTGTGCCTGAGATGCCGGTATCATCAGCCCGATCCTCACCGCTCCGTCCGATGACCCGCCGCCTCGTCCTCGTTCTCTGGCTCGCCGTCGCGAGCACGGCCGCCGGCCTGCCGGCTTCGGCCCAGACCGCCCCGGCCTCCACTGCCGACCCGTCCCGGCTGACGTTGGAGCAGATCTTTGCCTCGCGCACGTTCGCCAGCGAGCGCGGAGGCGCTCAGTGGGACGACGGCACGCACACGGTCGCCTTCGAGCGGAGCGACGCCGGCCTCCGCTACGTCCGTACAGACATCGGGTCGGGCGAGACCGAGACGCTGCTGACGGCCGCCCAGCTCACGCCCCCCGGCGCGACCGAGCCGCTCGAGGTCGAGGACCTCACGTTCAGCGACAGCCGCCGGCAGGTGCTGATCTATACCAACAGCGCCCGCGTGTGGCGCGCCAACACGCGCGGCGACTACTGGGTGCTCGACGTCCGCTCGGGCCGCCTCCGCCAGCTCGGCGGGCCCGACGCCGCCCCGTCGACGCTCATGTTTGCCACGTTCTCGCCCGACGGGACGCGCGTCGCCTACGTGCGCGAGCACAACCTCTACGTCGAGGACGTTGCGACGGGCGCGATGACGGCGCTCACGGCCGACGGCTCCGAGACGACGATCAACGGGACCTTCGACTGGGTCTACGAAGAGGAGTTCGGCCTCCGCAACGGCTTCCGCTGGAGCCCGGACGGCGAGCAGATCGCCTACTGGCGCCTCGACGCGAGTGGCGTCCGCGACTTCCTGATGATCAACAACACGGACTCGCTCTACAGCTACACCATCCCGGTCCAGTACCCGAAGGCGGGCACGACCAACAGCGCCGCCAAAATCGGCGTGGTCGCCGCGGCCGGCGGGCTGACGCGCTGGTTCCGCCTCTCGGACGACGAGCGCAACCACTACCCGGCGCGCATGGAGTGGGCCGCGTCCTCGACCGAGCTCGTCATCCAGCACCTCGACCGCCCGCAGCAGCGCAACGAGGTCCTCCTCGCCGACACGCGCACGATGACGGCCCGGCCGATCTTCGTCGAGACGGACGCGGCATGGACCGACGCCATCGACGACCTCGTCTGGTTCGACGACGGGCGGCGCTTTACATGGCTCTCGGACCGCGACGGCTGGCAGCGTCTCTACGTCGTCTCCCGCGACGGCCGCGACGTACGGGCCGTCACGCCCGAGGGACTCGACGTGCTGGCGGTCTTGCAGATCGATACGGACGGCGGCTGGGTCTACTACCGCGCCGCGCCCCAGGACGGCCCGTCCACGCAGCGCGTCCTCTACCGCGCCCGCCTCGACGGGCGGGGCAACGAGCGCCTCACGCCCGAGGACCAGGCGGGGACGCACAGCTACTCGCTCGCCCCCGGCGGCGCACGCTACGCCGTCCACTCGTGGAGCCAGTTCGGCGACCCGCCGCGGACCGAACTCGTCCGCCTGCCATCCCACGAGACCGTCCGCGTGCTCGCCACCAACGACGCCCTCCGCGCGCGCGTCGGGCAGGTCGACCGCGGCCGGGCCTTCTTTACGCAACTCCCCGCCGATGACGGGACGCTGCTGGACGCCTATGTCATCCTCCCGCCGGACATGGACTCGACGCGGACGTACCCCGTGCTGATGCACGTCTACGGCGAGCCCGCGTCCACGACGGTCAATGACGCATGGGGCGGCTCGGGCTACCTGTGGCACCTCATGCTCGCCCAGCAGGGCTACATCGTCGCGAGCGTGGACCCGCGCGGGACCCCGAGCCCGCGCGGGCGTGAGTGGCGCAAGAGCGTCTACGGCCGCGTCGGAGTGCAGGCGTCGGCGGACATGGCCGCGGCGGCTCGCACCCTCGCCGGCCGCTACCCGTACGTCGACGCGTCGCGCGTCGGCATCTGGGGCTGGTCCGGCGGCGGCTCGCAGACGCTCAACTCGCTCTTCCGCTACCCCGAGGTCTTCTCGCTCGGCATGGCCGTTGCGCCGGTCCCGGACCAGCGGCTCTACGACACAATCTACCAGGAGCGCTACTCGGGCAACCCCGAGACCGACCCGGAGAACTACCGTCTCGGCTCGCCGATCTCGTTTGCCGAAGGCCTCCAGGGCGACCTGCTGCTCGTCCACGGCACCGGCGACGACAACGTGCACTACCAGGGAACGGAGCGGCTCGTCAACCGGCTGATCGAGCTGAACAAGCCGTTTACGATGATGGCATACCCGAACCGCAGCCACGGCATCTACGAGGGTCCGGGCACGACGCTGCACGTCTACTCGCTCCTCACGCGCTACCTCACCGAAAACCTCGCGGCCGGCCCGATGCCCGCCGACGGCACGCGGTGACGGACCCCGAACCGGGGGGCACGGACGCCAGAGGCACCGACCGCTCGGCGTCGTTGCTCCGGGCGAACGCCGTCGCGCTCGCTCTCGCTGTGCCCGTCCTCGGCGCGCTCGTCGTGCCGTTCGGGATCGCGTGGGGCTGGCCCGCCCTCGCCGACGGCGCCGCGTGGTGGATCAACCGGCCTCTGATCCTCTTCGGCGCCATCGCGGCCGGGACGCTCGTGC
>DASVSE010000179.1:0-3965 GCA_036388235.1 Rubricoccaceae bacterium
GATCGGGGACCACGGAGCCGCCGGGCGCGTCTAGCGTCCGATCCTCTTCTCCCGCCCGATGCCTGACCTCTTCTTTGCCGGCGCGCCTCTGAGCGGCGCCGAGACGGCGCTCGTGCTCGTCCATGGCCGCGGCGCGACGGCAGAGAGCATCCTCGGCCTCGGCGCCGAGATCGCGCGCGGCACGCCCGAGGTAGCCCTCGTCGCCCCGCAGGCGGCCGGCGGCACGTGGTACCCGCACTCGTTCCTGGCGCCACACACCGACAACGAGCCGCACCTCAGCGCCGCGGTTCAGACAGTCGTCGCGGCCGTCGAAACGGCCCGTGCCGCCGGTGTAGAGCGCATCGTCCTCGGCGGATTCTCCCAGGGTGCGTGCCTCGCGCTCGAAGTCGCGGCCCGTCACGGCTCAGCGCTCGGCCTCGCAGCCGCCTTCGGGTTGTCCGGCGCGCTCATCGGCACCTCAAACGGTCCGGCTGGAGAGACGGAGTTCTCGTACCCGACGGCGCTCGCCCGCATGCCCGTCTTCGCCGGATGCGACCCGCGCGACGCGCACGTGCCGCACGCCCGCTTTTTACTCTCCGGTGCCGTGTTCGAGCGCCTCGGCGCCGCCGCCGACTTCCGCGTGCTGCCTGGCCTCGGCCACTCCGTCTCGGCCGACGAGGTGACGGCCGTCCGCGCCCTCGTCATTCCGGCCTGATCCTACTGGCGACCCGTTACGGTGCGAGCGCGACCGACATCCACGTCGTCCGGAACCCGGATGCGCGGGCGGCGCGCACGTCCTGCGGCGCCGCCGTCTCGTTGCCCGACGCGCGCCGGTCCGCCCCGTAGCCGTCGACGCGACCGTCCGGACTGCGCCCCGTCATCGACGCCGGCGGCGGCGTTGCGGCACCACTACGCGCGACCTGTGCCAGTTCGACCCCCAGTCCGACCGTCGCCCCAGTGGCCTCTCCAGCAAAGGCCGCCGCGGCCGTGCCGCGCAGGGGCAACCGCACCTCGACGACGAGGCCCTGCGCCGTCCACGCCGCCGCCGTCTCGACGCCCGGGACGCCACCGAATGCGACCGGCCGAACGTCGTCCCCGCGGACCGTCGCGAGGCGCTCCGACACCGTGCCGAAGGCCGCCCGAAGCGACCCGTTGTCGGGCCGGACGTCTTCGGCTACGTCGGCGACCTCGCCCGCACCGACCGGGAAACGCAGCCCTGCGCGCCGCTCGATGCCCCCGGCCGGGTCGAGCCAGAGCGTCAGACCACCGGTCGCGATGCGGCGCGCCTGCCACTCGTCGCCGGCAATGATCGCCACGACGAGCGCGTCGGGCGTGTTGCGCAACCCGAGGCTCAGCCCGGTCTCACCCGGGACAGGACGCAGGCCGGTCGTCCACTCGGACGCGTCGCCGTCGATGGCGGCGGGAACGGCGGCACTGGGCACGACGAGCGGGGCGGTCCCCCGGCATCCGGCGACGAGAAACAGAAGGGCACAGAAGACAGCACGAGACATGACGGGCACGGGTGGGGACGCGCCAAGCTGCGCTTCAATCCGCCGTGCTACCACGAAATCTCGCCGCGCCGTGGCGCCAGTTACGGCGCGTTGTACACCTCGGTGTTGTACGGGTGCTGCAGGATCGTCACCGCCCGGTCCGGATTGGAGGCAAAGATGGCGATCATCACCGATTGAGTTCCGTCTCTGCTCAGTCCAACGACCGCGACCGCATTGCCGGTGTTGCTGATGCCATACTGCTGCTGTGCGAGGACGGCGACAGCGCCCGAGACGACGAACGTTTTGATCCGGAAACGCCCGCTAGGGGTTTCGTAGGTCGCGTCCCGCCCGGAGCCGGACTGGGGCTGGATGCCCAGCTGCGCAAAGGTCGCCCGGTCGAAGTTCGCGTCCGACTGGCCGCCGCCCGAGGCGCGCGGCTTCATTTTCCACGCCTGCACAGCCGTCGCAAGCCGGACGGCATCGCTGGTCATCAGGTCGAGGTTTGTCTTGGCTTTGTTCTCGCCGAAGGCCGAGATGCCAACGACGACCGCGAGGCCGACGAGAACGATGCCGAGAACGAGAAGGAGGAGTTGCTGCTGACCCATGACGAGGAACGAAGTGGTAGGCGCTCCGGGCTAGCAAGCACTGCGCCAGGCCGCTCGAAAGCGACCAACGAGGTCTCGTGCAAGCACTTAACCCAGACCCACCAGCCTCTACGGCGGGTTCGTTTCGAAACCCCCGTTCCGAATGGCGTGCGTCAGGTGCCAGCCGGGAGCGCCCGCCGGGCAAGTTCCGGCGATGACGGACGGCCGAAGCGGACCTGCCGGACCGTCGCCGGCGGAACGTTCCACAGCACCTGCCGCGATCCGACGACGTGGGGCGCCAGCGCCGCCTCGACAGCCGACGGACCACGCTCACCGCGCACGCGGCGAACCCCTTCGCGAACGCTCCGGAAGCCGGTGTATTCGAAGTAGGCCAGCGTCCCGCCGGGGGCCAGCACGGCCTCAAGCTTGCGCACAATCTGCGTCACGAGGGTTTCGGGAAACGCATTCAGCGGCAGCGAGGACACGATGTACTCGAAGGGTGCCTGGGGCTCGTACGTTAGCACGTCCCCTTCGACGAGTTCGACCGCGGGGGCGCCCGGTGCACGGGTCCACTCGGCAATCTGGACGCGGAGACGCGCGCAGAACGTCGGGTTGAGTTCGACGACCACGAGTGTGTCGGACGGCCCGAGCCGCTCGATGAGTGCGCGCGTGAATGCGCCCGTGCCCGCCCCCACCTCAAGCACGCGCCGCGGCGCGTCCGCTGACGGCAGGCCATCCAGCATCCGCCGGCCGAGCGCGCGGCTGCTCGGCAGCACGGCTCCGATGGCCCCCCCGCTGTGGCGCACCTGATCGACAAACACAAGAAGATCGGAGAGCGCCATCGGGTCGGAGGGGACCGGCCAAGCTACGCCGATGCGGCACAGGCTGCCCGACGCACGGGTGAAGACGGCCGCCGGCTACCTTAGGGCCATGGAATCCGTCACCGACGCACTCAACGGCGCCGTCCCGTTTTCGATCGGCCGCGCCGCGCTCGTGGTCGTCCCGCTGCTCTACCTCGTCGGCATCGCCACAGCTCTAGACGCCGTGATGAAGTCGCGCACGCCGCAGGGCTCGACCGCGTGGGTGTTCGCGCTCGTCGCGTTTCCGCCCATCGCCGTTCCGCTGTACTGGCTCGTCGGGCGCTTCACCTTCGGCGACTACCTCGATGCGCTCGCCAGTTTCGATGACACCGTCGAACATCGGCTGTGCGAGACGCTGTCGCAGGCGCCGTTCCTTCCCGAGCCTGCCGAGGGCCGCGGCGTGGGCGAGATGCGCGCCTTCGGGGAGCTGGGCACGGTCCCATTTACGTGCGGCAATGACGCCCGGCTACTCGTCGACGGCTCGGCGACGTTTGAGGCCCTCTTTGCCGCCATCGACGCGGCCGAACACACGGTCCTCGCGCAGTTCTACATCATCCGTCACGACCGGATCGGGCTCGACTTTCAGGACTGCCTCCTCCGCGCCGCAGCTCGCGGCGTGCGCGTGTGCCTGCTTTACGACGCCGTAGGCAGCATCGGCCTCAAGCGGCGCTACCTCCGCAGGCTGTCTGACGGTGGCGTTGAGGTCACGTCGTTCACGGGGCCGCGCAACTGGCTCAAAAAGCTGCGCCTGAACTTCCGCAACCACCGCAAGATCGTCGTCGTGGACGGCCGCCGAGCGTTCGTCGGCGGCCTCAACGTCGGCGACGAGTACCTCGGGCGCGAGGCGATCGGGCCGTGGCGGGACACGCACCTCGCCGTCGAGGGGCCAGCCGTGCAGGCGCTCCAGCTCTCGTTTGCCCGCGACTGGTTCTACGCCTGTCGCAAGGAAATCAGTGGGCTGGCCTGGACGCCGCACGCGGCCCCCGAGGACCTGACGGCACTCGTGCTCGCGTCGGGCCCGTCGGACGCCGTCGAGACGTGCGGGCTGCTGT
>DASVSE010000180.1:0-3747 GCA_036388235.1 Rubricoccaceae bacterium
GGGTACCTCGGGATCGCGGGTGCCGTCCTGTGGGGTGTCCCCGGCGACCCGCCGCCGGCCGACGCGTCCGGGGATGCGGCCGCCGACGTTGCACCCGCCGATGCGTAGCCGCTCGCGCCTCGGCGCTGTGCTCACGCTCAGCGTCCTGCTCGGGCTCGCCGGATGCAAAGGCCGCGGCGGCGGCGTTGCCGTGACCGAGGCGCCCCCGGTCGGCTTCCCCTCGGCAGCGGAGCGTTATGCCGAGGGCGACACCGTCTACGCAGCCTACGCCGACTCACTCGCGGCCGACTCGCTCGCCGCCGATTCGCTCGCTGCGGCCTCAACGCCTAGGGTCGCCGCGGCCGACTCGACGCCCGACTTCCGCCCGTTCTGGGCAGCATTCCGCGCTGCGGTCCGCTCGGGCCGCCGCCCGGCCGTCACCGCCCTTACCCGCGTCGGGCCCGGTGGCATCGCGCCTGCGGCCTGGCCCAGCGCCTCGGGCGCATTCCTCGACGAGCCGTTCCGGACGCCCCTGCTCGCGCTCGACGCAAACGCCTTGGCCCGAGAGGGCGACGCACGCGTCGCGACGGTCGTCGTGGGCTTCGACGCCGAGGGCGCGGTCGTGCCCGAAGACGAGGCGGACACAGACTCGGCGGTCGTGCTGCGGTTCGAGATCGTCGCGGACGCCGCCGGCGCCGCGTGGCGCCTCGTCCGCGTGGACACGGCCGGCTAAGGCCGCACGCTTCAGAAGCGGATCGCCATCGGCAGGCCGTGCGCGTCGAGCGGCGGCGTTTCGGGAAGCGACCGGGCCACGCCTGCCGCGATCCGGCGGGCCGTCCACAGGGCCGCGAACGCGTCGAGCACGTCGTCCGGCGCCACGGCCGAGCGGGGGAGAGGCGGCGCGAGGCGCTCGGGCGCGTCCCCGAAAACGCCGGCGAGCAGGGCGAGGCGCTCGGCCCGCCCCTCGCGCGTTTTCTTGGCGTGGGCCAGCGGTGCCCCGGCGAGGGCAGCGAACGTAACCTCGGGATGCACCTCGAACGTCCGCCGTGCGGCCGCGAGGTCCGCGCGCAGGACGGCGGCGACCTCGGCGATTTTCGGCAGGATGCCAAAGGCCTGACGCGTCATCCCGCGGCCGTCGATCGCCCGGTGCCGCGCCGATGCCTCGGCGTGGGTCGCAAGCGCGAGCACGCCGCGGACGGGGACCGGAAACACGGAGGACGGGCGGCCCGACGCGCGCCGCGCGAGGCGGTCAGCGTCGCGCGGCCCCGCCTCGGGCAACCCGATCGGGATGTCGACCGCGACGAGGTCTGAAACGCACGTGAGTACGTCCTGGAAGGTCGGTACGACGAAGACCGCAAGGCGCTCGCCATCGTCAGTCGCGACCACCCACCCGGCCCGGCAGCCGTCGACGCCCCCCAGCGTCACGGCGCCGTCTGCACCGTCTCCTCGACTGCCGCGGGATCTTTCACCATCACGATCAGGACCGCCGACGGGCCCGAAGGGGCATCGTCGCTGCCAAGCCGGGCATCGAACGAGAGGTAGCCTGGGTAGCTGCCGGCGAGGCGAGGCCCGGCCGTGGGAAGCACGAAGCCGCCGTCGATGCCAGTGACGGCGCCCGTCTCGCCCGACTGAACCTGCAGGCCGACGATGGGAGCGCCCGTGTCCCGGTCGATTGCGCGGCCCGTGGTCACGCCCGTCGCCGAGCGGCCGGTTACGACAACGGTGGAGCCCTCCTGCTCGGGCACGAGGTCCGGCGCGAGGCTCGGGACCGAGGCCAGGCTTGGCGAGAGGGCGGGCCGGAGCGGTCCGCAGCCGGCGGCGAGAACCAGCAGAGCGAAAAGGGCAGAGCGGGTCATGCGGTCCGGAGGACTTCGGTGAGGACGGCGGCAAAGTGGCACACGCTGCCCGCGAGGACGAAAAGGTGCCAGATCGCGTGCGCGAAGCGCAGCCGCGTGTTGAGGTAGAACGCCGTTCCGGCCGTGTACGCCAGCCCGCCGCCGACGAGCCACGCGATCGTCGACGGTGGCAGGCTCGCCTTCATCGGGCCGGCCGCGAGCACGATCAGCCAGCCCATCGCGATGTAGACGAGCGTCGAGACGAGCGTGAAGCGGCCCGTGAAAAACAGCTTGAACACGACGCCGCCAGCGGCGAGCGCCCAGATCGTCGCGAAGAGGACCCAGCCCCAGCCGCCGCGCATCGCGCCGAGCAGAAACGGCGTGTACGTCCCCGCGATGAGCACGTAGATCGCGCAGTGGTCGAACGTCTTGAGGCGCCGCTTGGCCGTCTCGTGCGGGATCGCGTGGTAGAGCGTGGACGCCGTGTAGAGCAGCACGAGCGAGCCGGCAAAGACCGACGCCCCGACGATGCTCCACACGTCGCCCGAGAGCGCGGCGAGCGTGACCAGCACGGCACCCGCCCCGATGCTCAGGAGGGCGCCGAGGCCGTGCGTGATGGCGCTCGCGACTTCTTCGGCGAGCGGGTACTCCGGGTCGGACATGACGAGGGGCGGAAGAAAGCTCCGGTCAAACGACCCGCGCCGGTGCCGGTTCGGCACGTTGCCCGGTCACGGCCCGAGCTTGAGCGTGCGGCTCTGGATGGCCGCGGCGAACCGGGCAAAGGTCTGGTCGTCGGGGTTGGACGCCGTGAGGCGGGCGGCGATGCGCCCGGCGTCGTCCCAGCGGCCGAGCGTCGCGTAGGCGCCGGCGAGGTTGTACAGCGCCTGCGTCGGCGGGGACGGGCCGGCGGCCGCCTGCTCCAGGAGCGGAACAGCTCCCGCCGCGTCGCCGGCCTGCAGGCGGAGCGCGCCGAGCATCATCGACGCCTGCGCCTCGGCCGGGTCCACGGCGAGCGCGACCTCGTACAGGTTGACGGCATCGTCGAGGCGCGACGGGTCGGCGCCGGACGTCACCTGGGCCATCTCGAAGTTGCCCCATGCGACGTAGGCTGCCCCGAGAAACGGGTACGCCTGCGCGACGGCGTGGTAGGCCGTCCGCGCGTTGCGCACGTCGCCCTGCTCGGTGTACCACGTCGCGAGGGACGTCGCGGTCGGCAGCCAGTCGGCTCCGGTGAGGACGGCCTGCGCCTGCTGGGCGACGTACGGCGGGACCGTCCCGAGGTCGACGGGCAGCAGCTCGTCGGCGCGGAAGGGCCACGAGCGCGTGAGCAGCTCGATCCGGATGAGGCCCGCGAGCGAGTCCATCGGCGTGATGAGCGTCAGCGAGCGCCCGGGCGGGACCGGCCGCTGCTGAGGGCCCGCCGCGCCTTCAGCGATGAGCGCGTCGAGAAAGGTGTCCGCGAGGAGCGCGTAGCCGTCGAGGTTCGGGTGGAGGTGCTCCAGCATCAGCGAGCGCCCGACGACGCCGCCAGGCGAGGCCCGCTGAAAGGCCGCCTCGGTCTCGACGACGACCGCGCCGCGCCGTGCGGCGACACGCCGGATGACGGCGTTGAAGGCCGTCGGGGCGCGGAAGCGGAGCGCGTCGAGGTCGCGCGCGCGGCGGAGCTGGACCGCGGCCGCGGCCGTATCGCCCTGGGCGAGGAGGGCGCGGCCGAGCGCGAACGGCGCGTCGGCGGCGAGCGTGTCCTGCCGGGCGAGCGTCCGGAGTGCCGCGACGCCCGCGGCGGTCTGGCCCGCCCGGACCTGCGCCTCGGCTGCGGCGATGGCGGCGGTGTGATCCGGCTGGCCCTCCGTGCGGGCGACGACGAACGGCCGCTGGTCGCGCTCGTTCGAGACGAGCGTCCCGACGTAGGCCGGGATGCCGGCGGCCTGGT
>DASVSE010000181.1:0-1817 GCA_036388235.1 Rubricoccaceae bacterium
CCGGCGACAGCGCCGGCTCCGACGACACTTCCGACGACGGCTCCCCGGCCGCCTGACTTCACCAGCCCGCCCCGCGGGCGTCTCCGACTCTCCCGATGGCTCACCCCAAGCGCCGCACCTCCAAAGCCCGCACGCGCGCGCGCCGCGCCCAGGCGTACAAGATCACGACCCTGCCGGTGACGCAGGAGTGCCCGAACTGCTCGGCCGATAAGCTCATGCACCGCGCGTGCCCGACCTGCGGCCACTACCGCGGCCGCGCCGTGCGCGTCGTCGAGGAGTTCGCATAGGCTCTCGGGCCTGCCCGCCTCTCTTGGACGGTGCCCGCGCCGCGCCCTGACGGGCGCGATGCGGGCACCGTCCGTCTGTGCACGCCCCACCGGCCGTGACCGCTACGGTGGCACGCCTGGGGGGCACCGTATCTTGACCGCTCCTCTCCGCCAGCCGTCCGCCCGATGTCCACGATCCCGCCCGCGGGGCGCGTCCGAGTCGCCGTCGACGCCATGGGCGGCGACCACGCGCCGGGCGTCGTCGTGGAGGGCGCACTCGCGGCAGCCGCTGCCGGCAGCGACCGGTTTCGGGTGGTGCTCGTGGGCCGCGAGTCTGAGGTCCGGGCTGCCCTCGCAGAGCGTGGAGCGTCCGACAGCGCCGTAGACATCGTCGACGCGCCGCAGGTCGTCGAGATGAGCGAGAGCGCCGGCGTGGCGCTCAAGAAGAAGCCCGACTCGTCCATCCACCGCGGCATCGGGCTCGTTAAGGCGGGCCGGGCGGACGGGTTTGCGTCGGCCGGCAACACCGGCGCCATTATGGCGACGGCCCTCTTCGGCCTGGGCCGCCTGCCGGGCGTGCTCCGGCCCGCGCTCCCGGGCTATCTCCCGACGCCGTCCGGGACGTGCGTCCTGCTCGATGTCGGCGCGAACGTCGAGGTCCGCCCCGAGCACATCGTCCAGTTTGCCCGCATGGGCAGCCTTTTCGGGACCGTCTTTCTCGGCAAAGACCGCCCGACCGTCGGGCTCGTCAACGTCGGTGAGGAGCCCGGGAAAGGGACCGACACGATCAAGGAGGCGCACCGCCTGCTCGCCGAAGCGGCCGAGGACGGCCACATCGACTTTGTGGGCAACGTCGAGGGCCGCGACATCCTCCGGCACGGGGCGGACATCTGCGTCTGCGACGGCTTTGTCGGCAACGTGGTGCTGAAGCTGGCCGAGAGCGTCGCGACGATCCTGCCCGAGATGGTCCGCTCGCAGATTACGGGCCAGGGCCTGGGCCCCGAGGACGCGGGCATGGTCGGCCGCGTCCTCAAGGGGATGCTCTCGCCGTTCGACTACCAGAACTTTGGTGGCGTGCCGCTGCTCGGCATCGACGGGACGGTCGTCATTGGCCACGGCGGCTCGTCGGCGCGAGCGGTCGAGCAAATGATTCTGCGGACGGTCGAGCTGGCCGAGCAGAACCTCGCGGCCCGCATCGGCCGCGCCTTTCGCGACGACGCGCAGCGACTCTGAGCACTCCTCTCACGACCCCCACACCCGTCCGCGTGCCCGCCCCGACCGACGTCCCGACCGACGACCTGACTGCCCGCCCGGCCCAGCGCCGCACGGCGGCCATCACAGCCGTTGGCCACTACCTCCCGCCGGACCGGCTGACGAACGCGGACCTCGAAAACCTGGTCGACACCAACGACGAGTGGATCGTCTCGCGGACCGGCATCCGTGAGCGCCGCATCCTGCGGGATCTCACCAAGGCGACCGCCTTCATGTCGACCGAGGCGTGCCGGATGGCGCTCGCCAAGCGGGGCATTGGCGCCGAGACCGTCGACCTCA
>DASVSE010000182.1:0-2328 GCA_036388235.1 Rubricoccaceae bacterium
TCCCGCTTCCAACCGCGCGACGGATGTTCGCGATGCGCTCTCGGCCGCCTGCCGCGCGGCCGGCGTCGAGATGCGGTTCGAGACAGCCGTGACGGACCTCGTGCCCGAGGGCGCGGGTTGGCGCCTGACGCTGCAGCCTGGCGAGGCGGTCCTCGCCGACCGCGTGGTTCTCGCAACGGGTGGCCTCTCGGTCCCCAACACCGGCAGCGACGGCTTCGGCCTGCGCGTGGCCGAGCGCCTCAGCCACCCGCTCGTGCCGACCTACCCCGCCCTCGCGCCGCTCACGTCGGTCCCCGAGGGCGGCGGCCCGGCCCCGCACGCTGGCCTCTCGGGCGTCTCGCTCGCCGCCCGCGTGCGCGTGCCCGGCGCGAAGGGCCCCGCCCCCGAGCCCCGCGGCTTCCTCTTCACGCACCGCGGCTACTCGGGCCCGTCTGTCCTCGACGTGTCGCACGTGTCGACGCTCGCCCGTGCGGCCGGCCGCACCCAGCCCGTCGAGGTGCAGTGGGCCGACCTTGATGCCGACGCATGGGACGCGCTCCTGCGCACGCCCGGGCCGGGGACCGTCGCCTCAGCCGTCCGCGCCCACGTCCCGGCACGCCTCGCCGAGGCCCTGCTGGAACACGCCGGCATTCCGCCCGACCGCACGCGCGGGGACCTGCGTCGCGACGAGCGCCGCCGCCTCGTCACGGCCCTCGCCGCCTTCCCGCTCCCCGTCACCGGAGACGAGGGCTACCGCAAGGCCGAAGTCACCGGTGGCGGAGTCGCCCTGAGCGACGTGGACGCAGGCACGCTGGAGAGCCGCCGCGCCCCGGGCCTCCACGTGTGCGGCGAACTGCTCGACGCGTTCGGCCCGATCGGCGGCTACAACTTTCTCTGGGCATGGGCGACAGGACGCCTGGCTGGCCTCGGCGCCGCAAAGTTGAACGCGTCGTGAACCTTCCGGGTGCGCGGTGCGTGTGAGCCCAAGCTGCACCTGCGGCAGCCCCCCTCCACCCAACCGCATCACCCAGATGAACTTCATCATATTCCTGATCGTCGGCGGCCTCGCCGGCTGGATTGCCAGCAAGATCATGGGCACCGACGCCCAGCAGGGCCTCCTGCTCAACGTCGTCGTCGGCATCGTCGGCGCCATGCTCGCCGGCTGGCTCATCAGCCCGCTCATCGGCGTCGCCGACATCACCGAGGAGATCAGCATCCCGGCGATCCTCGTCTCGATCGCGGGCGCGTGCCTGCTGCTGTTCATCTACAAGCTCGTCACGGGCCGCAAGCGCGTCGTGTAACGCTGCGTGAGGCTCGGCGGCCTTTCGCCGGATCTTCCGCCCGCGGGCGGTCCGCACGTCGGGCCGCCCGCGTTGTTTGTACTCCCCCGCCCGTCCTGCCGTGTCCGTCCGCTCGCTCGTCGCCCTGCTCGCCCTCTCGCTCCTCGCCGCGGCGTGCTCGGAACCCGACAGCCCGCCTGCCGCCGCGCTCGTCGGCCAGGCCGACGTGGCGCGCGTCAAGCTCCGCGCCTTTGTCGAGACGCAGGCCATCGACGCCGAGATCGCGCGGGTCGAGGCGGAGGCCGCGGCGGCCGACTCGCTCCGGCAGCAGGCCTATGCGCCCGTGCTGGAACGCCTCCGGCAGGACCGACGCCGCCTCCAGGTGCGCGTCGACAGCCTCGCGCCGATGCCGCCGGCCGCGTTCGACTCGGCGACGGTGGGGGTCGCGCGTGGCCTCGCCCGCCTGCGGGCCGCCGTCGCCCGCGCCCGCTTCGATGCGGCGACCGACCCCGCGACGCTTCAGGCGGCAACCGCCGCCCGCTTGGCCCGCTTCGACGCGCGCCTCGCCGCCGCCCGGACGGCGGCGACGGCCGACACGACCGGCCGCCGGATCGCGCTTCTCGACTCGCTCGCGGCCGACCGCGGACGCCTCGACGCGCGCCTTGCGGCCTTTGCTGACACGACGGCGCCCGCGTTCACGCGCCTGCGCCAGACGACCGTCCGCGACGCGCTCCGGCTGGAGGGGCGCCTCGCCCGCATCGCGCCAGACTCGACGGGGCGTTAAGGCAAGCCAGAAATGAGACGAGGCCCGAGGACGCGTTGTCCTCGGGCCTCGTCTCGTTAGAACCGGGGCATCAGCCCGCGTTCACCCAGTCTACGCCCCACTGCACGAGTGCGTCGGCGCGGTCCTGCGTCGGCGCCTCGGCGTAGACGCGCAGGACGGGCTCGGTCCCCGAGGGACGGAACAGGAGCCAGCCGTCCTCGGTCCGGAACTTGAAGCCGTCGAGCGTTTCGGCCTTCGTCACCGCGGCGCCGGCGATCTCCGTGAAGCCCTCCGACCCGAGCGAGG
>DASVSE010000183.1:0-4448 GCA_036388235.1 Rubricoccaceae bacterium
GGGAGAGGGGTTCTCGCCCGAACGCCCGTCGCCGCCGGAGCGTGCCCGGCGGCGTGAGATCGCGCTAGAGGCGCGTCCGAACGCCGACCTGATGCAGTGCGCCGACCTCGCTCCAGCCTGTGTACGCGTAGTCGAGCGCGAAGCGGCGAATGGCGAGGCCAAACCCGGCGCTGAGGCCCGCGAGGTCGAGGCGGCCGTCGCCGCGGAGGGCCCGGCCACGACGCGGGCTGTATCCCGCCCGGACCGTCAGGGCACGTCCGAGCGCCAACTCACCGCCGACGAGGAGATGGTCTAGCGCCCGCACCGCGACCGACGAGTCCGATGCCGCGCCCTCGTCGCTCTGCAACTCGTAGCCCGTCAGCGTGACTGTGAGCGGGATGTAGCGGAGGCGCTTCGCGACGCTTACGCGGACGTCGAGCGGAAGGCGATCCTCGGTCTCGCCGAGGCTCGACAGGACCGTCCCGACGCCGTTGACGCTCGCCCCGATGACGAGCCGTTGCGACGGCACCTCGTACGTGGCGCCTAGGTCGGCCACGAGCGCCTGCGCGCTCGCGTCGTCCAGCGTCGCAAAGAGCCCGTGGACGCTCCCGCCGACGCGCACGCGCGGCGCGACCGTTCGGGCCGCCGTCAGCGTGACCGCCGCCTCGCTCGCGCCGAACGTCGTCCCGTCGGCCGATCCGTCGGTCGCCGAGCGGTCGAAAGAGCCGTACGAGAGAAAGCGAACCGACGCCGACGCATCGACGCCGAGGCCGGGCAGGGTGCGGGCATAGACCGCCGTGCCCGCGCTGATGTCGGCGAGGTGGTTCACGAAGCCGAGCGCGAGCGCACGGTTGGATTCGCCCGTCAGAAAGGCCGGGTTCGAGAACGCCGCCGTCGGGTCGGCTCCGCCAAGGCCACCTGCCGCGCCAGCCAGTCCTGCAGTGCGCGTCGACAGGTCTAGCTGGACAATGTCGAACCCGGTATCGCGGCGCTGCGCCGATGACGGAGCGGCGGCGAGCAGAAACGCGGCCGTAAGGAGGGCCGGACGACGGAGAACGAGACGCATGGCGGACTCGGAGCGGGCGGAAGGCGTCTCGAAGGGGCGGTCGCAGCGTGGGGCGGATCTGGCCGAAAGGTACGCCGCGGGGCGGTCGGGGAAAGGGCACGCCGGCAGGCCCCGCGTGCGGCCACAGGCCTGCTCGCCGCGTAGCTTCGGCGACCCCCACCCGCCCGCCCGGACATGGAGACCGCGACCGACACTGCGACCCGCCTCGACCTCAGAGCTGCTGAGGCGACCCGCCTTTCCGCCCGCCTCTCCGAGCGCATCCGGAGTGTCCCGCCGAGCGGCATCCGGCGCTTTTTCGAGATCGCGTCCACGATGGACCCCAACGCCGAGCCGCCGCTGATCTCGCTCGGCATCGGCGAGCCGGACTTTGTGAGCCCGACGCCGATCCTCGACGCCGCCCGCGCGAGTCTCGACGCGGGCCAGACGGGGTACACGGCCAACCTCGGCCTCCGCGACTTGCGCGACGCTATCGCCGAGGACCTTCACATGCGCTACGGGGTGACCTACGACCCGGCGACCGAGATCGTCGTCACGATCGGCGCGAGCGAGGCGATGCAGGTCGCGATGCTCGCCCTCCTCGACCCCGGCGACGAGATCCTCATCCCCGAGCCCTGCTTCGTCGCCTACGGCCCGACGGCGCGCTTTGCCGGCGGCACCGTCGTGCCCGTCCCGACGCGCGCCGAGACCAACTTCGAGGTGACGGCCGCCGACATCGAGAGCCGGATCACGCCGCGCACGAAAGCCCTCTTTCTCGGCTACCCGAACAACCCGACCGGGGCCGTGCTCACGCGCGAGACGATGGAGGAGATCGCCGAGGTCTGCCGCCGCCATGACCTTTTCGTGCTGTCGGACGAGATCTACGACCGCCTCGTCTACGGCGACGCGCACGCGCGCGGCCACGTCTGCGTGCCCGCCCTCGACGGGATGTGGGAGCGGACGGTCCTGCTCGGTGGCTTTTCGAAGGGCTACGCGATGACGGGCTGGCGCATCGGCTACGCCTGCGCCCCGAAGCCGCTCATGGACCAGATCTACAAAGCGCACCAGTACATCGTCATGTCCGCCCCGACGATGGGACAGGCGGGCGCGCTTGCCGGCATCCGCCACGCGCAGCCCGCCGTCGAGGCGATGCGCATGGCCTACGACGAGCGCCGCCGCGTGATCGTGGACGGCCTCCGGGCCGCCGGCCTGCCGACGTTCGAGCCCGAAGGCGCGTTCTACTGCTTCCCCGACATCCGCCCGACCGGCCTCACGTCCGAGGAGTTCGCGCAGCAGCTCCTGTTCGAGGAGCACGTCGCCTGCGTCCCCGGCGACGCCTTCGGGCCGTCCGGTGCAGGCTACCTGCGCTGCTCCTACGCGACAAGCCTCGACAACGTCCGCGAGGCCACGCGGCGCATTGCGGCCTTTGCCGAGCGCCGCATCACCGCCCGCGCCTAGACCATCTGTCGTCGTTCGACCCGATGCGCCTCGCCCTCGCCTCCCTCGCCCTCGCCCTCGCCTTGCCGGCCGTATCTGCCGCCCAGGTCCGGACGTCAGACGCGCCCGTCGCGCTCGCTCTGTCCGCAGGCACCGCCTACATCGTCGACGTCGGGCGCGCCGGGCTGGCCGTCAGCGCAGAGGTCGCCTCGCGCCACCTGGGAGTCTCAGCTGCCGTCTCGCTTCCGGCCGATGACGTTGAGCGGGCGTTCGGCCTGTCGGCGATGGTGTACCCGGGTGGGCGGACGGCACCGGCCGCGCTCGCACTCGGGGCCGAGGGCGCCATCGTGGGCGGAGACGGTGGACCGTACACGCTGGCCGGGCCGGTCGGGGCCTTCTCGTACCGCCTCGTCAACACGCCCGATTTCCTGGTGGTCCCCGAGGTTCGCGTCGGTCTCTTGTTGCCCTTCGGGGAGAACGCGTCGCGGAGTAATCTGGCGGCCCAGAGCGCCGCCTCGGCGGGCATCACACTTGGCGGGAAGCTCTCACCCGGGGTCGTCACAACGGTCACGCCGTCGGTATCCCGGTCGGTGCCGCTTGGGTCCACGTTCGACCAGTCCGTGGTTGCCGTCGGCGTAGACGCTGCCTTCGTGATCAGTCTTTAGGAGCATAAATAGGGTAGGTTGTTGGCTTCTCCCGTGCCACCTCCCATTTCTATGCGTCTTGTCTCGCTCGCCCTGCTCGGGCTGCTCGGACTCCCTTCCGTTGCGTTTGCCCAGCGGAATCCTTCACTGGCTGAAAAGGGTGACCTCGCGCTCGTCGTCGGCGTGTCCAGCCTCGTCGACCTGTCACCAGTCTTGGGCGGCATCGGCGTTCGCTACCGCCTCGCCGACCGGACGGTGATCGGGACGAGCCTCGGCCTGAACATCGGGAGCGAGGACACGGACGACGCAAACCGCGTGTCCACGCGGACCTCCGCGACGCTCGCCGTGTGGAACGAAAACCACCTCGGCCGCCGTGACGGGATCGTCTCGCCATTCGTCGGCGCCGGCGCGACGTTCGGCGTGCAGCGGTTCCAGTCTGACTTCGACGGCGCCCCGTGTGACCCGGCGGCATGCCCCGGTACGCCGGGCGGCTACTCGCAGTCCGAGACGACCCTCTCGGTCGGCGTCGGCGCTCTGCTCGGGGCTGAGGTCCGCATCGCCCGGGGCGTCACGCTCGGCGCGGCCTACACACTCGGCATCGCCGTCGACCGCCGCGAATCCGACCGGCAGAACCCGTTCGGCCCGAGCGAGTCAAGCACGGCGACGTTCGTCCGCGGTGGGACGGGTCTGACGGACCTGAGCCTCTCGGTCTACTTCTAACGCCGCATACGGCTGAAGGGGTGAGGGCGTGGGGCGGCGCTAGTTTGCCGCGGTGCGTCGTTAACACCGTTCACCCGCCCGCTCGCCCGATGGAGTCCCCAGAGTCTTACGACTACGTCCTCGTCGGGGCCGGCTCGGCTGGCTGCGTGCTCGCCGCCCGGCTGACCGAAGACGCGGGCACGACGGTGCTGCTTCTCGAAGCAGGCGGGCCCGACACGCGGGCCGAGATCCATATTCCGGCCGCGTTCTCGAAGCTGTTCCAGACGGACCACGACTGGAACTACCGGACGGTCCCTCAGGCGCACCTTGGCGGGCGTGACCTCTACTGGCCGCGCGGCAAGACGCTCGGCGGGTCGTCGTCGATCAACGCGATGATCTACATCCGCGGCCACCGCTCGGATTACGACGAGTGGGCCGCGCTCGGCTGCACGGGCTGGGGCTACGCCGACGTGCTGCCGTACTTCAAACGGTCCGAGGACTCCTCACGCGGGGCGAGCGCCTACCACGGAACGGGCGGTCCGCTCCGCGTCGAGCGCCCGCGCGACGCGCACCCGGCGATGGCGGCCTTTGTCGCCGCTGCCGCCGAGGCGGGGTATCCCGAGACCGACGACTTCAACGGGCCCGAC
>DASVSE010000184.1:0-10148 GCA_036388235.1 Rubricoccaceae bacterium
GAGTTCGACAGCGGGCTCAACATCATCACGGGCGAGACGGGGGCGGGCAAGTCGATCCTGCTCGGCGCGCTCGGTCTGCTGCTTGGTGACCGTGCGAGTACCGAGGCGCTCCGGACGGGCGCCAAGAAGGCCGTCATCGAAGGCACGTTCGACAACGCCGACGAGGGCCGCCTGCCGGCACTCCTGGAGCACCACGGCATTGACGCGTCCGAGAACGCGATGCTGGTCGTCCGCCGCGAGATCACCGAGAAGGGGAGCCGGGCATTCGTCAACGACACGCCGGCGACGCTCGACGTGCTCCGCGAGGTCGCCTCGAACACCATCGACCTGCATGGCCAGCACGAGCACCAGTCGCTCCTGCGGACCGAGACGCACGTCGAACTGCTCGACACGTTCGGCGGCCTAGGCGGGCTCGTGCTGGCGTACCGGGCGGCGTACAAGGAGGTCGCGAGCCTCGTCGCCGAGCGGGCCGGGATCGTCCGCCGCGAGGCCGAGCTGCGACGCCAGAAAGAGCTGTACGCGTTCCAGATCGAGGAGATCGACAAGACCGCGCCCCGCGTCGGTGAGGCGGACGGACTCGAAGCCGAGCGGCGGATTCTGGAAAACGCCGAGCGCCTGTACGAGGCGACGGCCGAGATCTACGGCCAGATCTCGGAGTCCGACGACGCGCTCTACGACCGCATCGTGCTCGTCCGCAACCAGTTGCAGGACCTCGCGCGCATCGATCAGGCCTTCGAGGAGACGCTCTCGGACGTGCGATCGGCCGAGATTGCGCTCAAAGAGGCCACGCAGTTTCTGCAGGACTACAACGCGCGCATCGAGTTCAACCCCGAGCGGCTGGACGAAATCCGCGAGCGCCTCGGCGAGCTGGACTATCTCGCGCGCAAGTACGGTGGGACCGTCGAGGCGGTCTTGGCGCACCGCGAGGAGATCGGGGCGACCTACGCGCTCGCCCAGGACGTCGAGGGCGCGCTTGGCCGGTTGGACGTGCGCATCGGGGCCGCGCAGGAGACGCTTTCGGCCGCGGCCTACCGCCTCTCGCAGAAGCGCCACGAGGTCGCCGAGCGCGTCGAGACGATGATCGGGGTCGAACTGGCGACGCTCGGGATGCCGCACGCGCGCTTTGAGGTCGTCTTCGGCCTCCAAGACGACCCGAAAGGCTGGATCGCGTTCCCGACCGGCGCGACGGTCCGCCGCATTGCGGCCTTCCCGGCTGGCGCCGACCTGGTCGAGTTCCACATCTCGGCCAACCTCGGCGAGACGCCGAAGCCGCTCGCGCGCGTCGCCTCGGGCGGCGAGATCTCGCGCATCATGCTCGCCCTCAAGGCGATCCTCGCCAAGAGCGAGCGTCTCCCGATCCTCGTCTTCGACGAGATCGACACGGGCATCTCGGGCGCGATCGCGCGCCGCGCGGGCGAGTCCATGCACCGCCTCGCGCAGTACCACCAGATTATCGCGATCACGCACCTGCCGCAGATCGCGAGCCTGGGCGACGTCCACTTTGTCGTCGAGAAGCACGTCAAGGACGGGCGGACGCGGACGCGCATCCGGCGGCTCGAAGAGGACGAGCGCGCCGAGGCCGTCGCCGAACTGCTCGCCGGCGGCGACCTCTCGCCTGCGGCGCTGCAGAACGCGCGCGAGATGATCGAGAGCGGGCGGATTGCGGGCGAGGGCTGACGCATGGCTCGGGCCCTCGCGGTGCTTGCCGCGGTTGTCGCGCTCGCAGGATGCGACTGGCGCCCGTTGGCCCCGGCGTCCCCGCACGGCCGCTATGCCGAGGCACTGCGCGCGGCGGGTCTCGACACGCTCGCCGCGGGCCGCCTCTGGCTTACGGCCGCCGACTCGGCGCTCACGACTAGGGATTCGATCGCACTCCCGCACGACGATGCACTCGCGTTTGTGGCCGGGCGTCCGCGCGCATGGGGCGCCCGCCTCGCGCTCCGGCAGGGCGAGCGGCTCCGGATCCGCATCGTCTCAGCACTCGGCGACTCGTCCCGGGCGTTCGTCGACCTGTTCGAGACGGAAGGCGGGGTGGTACGCCACGTCGAGGGCGCCGCCGCGGGCGCCGACACGCTCCGCATCGAGCGCGACGTCGAAGCCGACGCGACGTTCCTGCTCCGCGTCCAGCCCGAACTGCTCGGGGCCGGCGCGGTGCGCGTCCAGATCGAGACCGTCCCGAGCCTCGCGTTTCCGGTCGCCGGTGCGGGCGTGGCGGACATCGGGAGCGTCTGGGCGGACCCGCGCGACGGAGGGGCGCGGCGGCACGAGGGCGTCGACATCTTTGCCGATCGGGGCACTCCGGCGGTTGCCGCGGCGGCGGGCCGCATCACGCGCGTCGAGGAGACGCCCCGGGGCGGGCGCGTCGTGTGGCTGAGCCCAGACCGCCGGCCGGTCTCGCTCTACTACGCTCACCTCGACGCTCAGCAGGTCTCGGCCGGCGAGCGCGTGGACGCGGGCGACACGCTCGGCCTCGTCGGGACGACGGGGAATGCGGCCGGGACGCCACCGCACCTGCACTTCGGCATCTACGGCCGGGGCGGCGCCGTCGACCCTGGCCCGTTCGTCCGCGCCCGGCCGGCCCGGTGACGCGCACTCGTGCCGGAACGACTTGCGCGCCTCGGCGCGTTCCCACGGCATGAATGCTGCTCCCGCCACCACGCTCGACGCCCTCGCGGACCTGCTCGCCGGGCGGCGCACAGCCGTCCTCTCGGGTGCTGGCCTCTCGACCGAATCCGGCATTCCAGACTACCGAGGCCCAGAGACTCGGCTCGTCGCGCGGACGCCCGTTCAGTACGACGACTTCGTCCGCTCGGCCGAGGCGCGGCGGCGCTACTGGGCGCGCGCCGCCCGTGGCTGGGCGCGCGTGTTCGAGGCTGCACCGAACGCCGGGCACCGCGCGCTTGCCCGCCTCGAAGCGGCCGGATTCGTCTCGGGCACGGTCACGCAGAACGTCGACGGCCTCCATCAGGCGGCGGGGGCTCAGGCGGTCGTCGACCTGCACGGGCGGCTGGACCGGATTGTCTGCCTCGGCTGCGCGGCCGTCTGGCCCCGCGCCGAGGTTCAGGAGCGAATCGACCGGCTCAATCCCGGTTGGACGGCCGTCGCTCCGGCGCGCCTCGCGCCCGACGGCGACGCTGATGTCGACGACGCCGGGTTCATCGCGCCGGAATGTCCGATGTGCGACGGCCCGCTCAAGCCCGACGTCGTCTTTTTCGGCGAGAGCGTCCCGAAGCCGCGCGTCGCGCAGGCGGCGCAGATCGTCTCGGACGCCGACGCGCTATTGGTCGTCGGGACGAGCCTGACGGTGTACAGCGGCTACCGCTTCGTGCGGCAGGCCGCGGCCGAGGGGACACCTGTCGCGGTCGTCACGCTCGGCGAAACGCGGGGTCACCGCCACGCCGCGGTCGCGCTGGACGCGCCGCTCGGGCGCGTGCTCCCCGCCCTCGCCGACGCCCTCGGCGCCTAGCGCGCCGCCCCGGCCCACGCGCGAATCGCGACCGGGCTGTACCGGTTGACGCCCGGCCGGTGCGCGACGGCGAGGGCGACGAGTGCGGCCGCCACGTCGTCGGCTGCGGTCGGGCGGAGGTTCTGGAGCGGGCCGACGAAAAGCGGACGGAGCACGCCGAGGACCGCCTCGCCGATCCGTTCGCCGGTTCGCGCCTCGGCCCGGTCGCCCGTCAGCAGGGAGGGCTGGACGATCTGGACGGCCTCGAATCCGGCTGCGGAGACGGCCGCCTCGGCCTCGCCCTTGACGCGGTTGTAGAAGATCCGGCTGCCGGCGTCGGCCCCGAGCGAACTCACGAGCAGCATCTGTGTCGCCCCGGCGGCGCGCGTCCGGCGGGCGACGTCGGCCGGAATCTCTAGGTCGACGCGGCGGAAGGCGGCCTGGGAGCCGGCCTGCTTGATCGTCGTCCCGAGCGCGCAGAAGACGCTGTCGCACGCCCACACGTCGGGTGCGAGGCGGTCCAGCCGGTCGAAGTCGACGACGGTCGGCACGTGCGTGACCGAGACGGGAGCGACGGCGCGGCGGTCCAGCGTCACGACGCGCGTCCAGCGCGGGTCGCGGGCGAGGCGTTCGAGCGTGTGGCGGCCGACGAGGCCGGTCGAGCCGAGAAGGAGAGCCGTAGGCATAGAAAAAGGGTCGGGAGTCAGATCAGGGTACGCGCGGCACCGAGACACTGACCCCCGACCCCGGGCGTTCGCTCCGTGCGGACGCTACATCGTCGGCATGAGGACGCGGTCGATGACGTGGGCGACGCCGTTCGAGGCGCGCACGTCGGCCTGCGTGACCGTCGCGCCGCCGACCGTGACCGTGTTGCCCGTCTTGCGGACCGTCAGGCGCTGGCCGTTGACCGTCGTGAGCGTCTGGCCGTCGCGGAGGTCGGACGCCATGAGGTTACCGGCGACGACGTGGTACGTCAGGATCGACGTGAGCTGCGCGCGGTTCTCAGGGCGCACCAGCGTGGCGACGGTCCCGGCGGGCAGCGCGTCGAAGGCGCTGTTCGGCGGGGCGAAGACCGTGAACGGGCCCGGGCCGCTGAGCGTCTCGACGAGGCCCGCCGCCTGTACGGCCGCGACGAGCGTCGTGAGGTTGGACGCGCCCGAGGCGTTTACGACGAGGTTCTGCGTTGGCAGCATCATCGCGCCGCCAACCATCACGCCGCCCGAGGCGGAGTGGTCCATGCCGGATATCTCGTCGGCCTGGCCGGCGTTGACGGCCGAGTCGGCGACGTCCTCAGGGGACTTGACGGTCGTGCAGCCGCCGAGAAACGAAAGGCCCAGCAGGGCAACGGGAAGAATTTTGGTCATCAGAAGAGAATGAGGGAGAGACAGGAGCGCCGCGCGGCGCGCGGACCGGGCCAGAATGTGGAACGGTCGGCAAGGTTCTCCCCGACGCGCGATTGAGCCAAAGCTGACCACAAGGTGAGCAAAAACCAGACTGAAGCAGCGCCGGGCGCTTAGAATGGGACGTCGTCTTCGACCGTCTCGGGCGCGCGCTCCTGCACGACGAGGCGCACGCCAGCAGGGTCGAACCCGAACAGGTCTTCGGGCGAAAAGACGAGGCGGTGCTGGGCGGGCGTCTCGAAGAACGGCTCGAATCGGCGCGCGAGCTGGTCGAGGCGGTCGAGGTAGAACGGGGTCGACTCGTCAGGGGCCGCCGCATTCCAGAGCGCGACCGCACGGGCGAGTTCAAAGACCCGGCCGCCGGTTGGGACCTCGCCCGGACGCGCCTCGGCGAGGTAATACGCCACGCGCTCGCCGCGGCGGACGGCCTGGCCGGTCCGGGCGGATTCGCGGCGGGCGACTTCGTACGCGGCGCTGCGCGTTTTGCCTTCGACTACCTCACGCTCGTACTCGTCCAGGCCCATTTTGAGTGTCTCGACGCGCTGAAAGCTTTCGACGCCTTGCCAGTCGTGAGCGGCGATGCGGGCGCGCGTGTCGAGGTAGAGCCGGTGGAGGTCCGCGATGGCGTCGGCCCCGCGCGCCTCGACATCGAGCAGCAGGCGCGTGGCGTCGCGGACGAACGCGCGGCCGAAGCGCTCGGTCGAGCGGCTGACGAGGCTGGAGCCTTTAAACGCCAGCACGCCGTCGTGCCCGAGCAGGGCGTAGTTCTTCTTCTTGTACGACAGCATCGCGCGGTAGCGGCCGTCGAAGCCGATGCGGATGCCGGCCGGCATCGTGTCCGAGAGGTCCGCGACGAAGGCTCGCTCGTCGGCCTCGCCGCGGACGTCGGGGGGCGGGACGAACAGGACGCCGTCGGTGTCGACCTCGACGACGCGTCCGCCCCGGGCGCGGACGCCGGCCACCATGCGGCGAAGAATGGCCTGGCCCTCGGTCGCGACGCGGTCGGCTTCAGCGAAGTCGTTGAACAGGGCGAATTGGAAGCCGAGGGACCCGTAGAACGAGTTGATGATGTTCTTGTAGGCCGTCTGGCGGGCGTCGAGCTCGCCGCGCTCGGCCGGATCGTCGGTTGCCTTCGCCGCTGCCTTCGTCGTGAAGCGGAGGTCCGTCAGCGTGCGCAGGAGGCGGGGGAAGAGGCCGAGCGCGTCGGACGCTGGTTGGACGCCGGACGTGAGCATGACGGACGGGTAAAGGCTCTCGACGTCGGCATAGACGACGGGACCGACGACGCCGGTCACGAACACGTCGGTATACCCGCCGACGTGCTGGGAGCCCCACTGCGCGCGGGGGAGGCTGTGGCGCGCGTGGAGGTAGGCCCGCACGAAAAGGGCCTCGATCTTGGCCGCGGGTCCGGTCCGGGCGACCATCCCGTACGGCATCGGCACCATCTGGGTGAGGTAGAACGTCGAGCCGGAGAGGTAGCGGGCGATCCGCTCGGTCTCGGTGACGTCGTCGAGCGCGTAGTCCATGATCCGCGCCGGGTCGGATTCCCAGACGCTCGCAATCTGGTCGCCGGGGACATACGTACGGCCCTCAGGCGCGAAGCCGAAGTGCTTGGCGACGCCTTTGAGGGTGTAGTTGGGGAGCGAGCGCGCAAAGACGTCGTAGGACATCGCGAGAAACATCGTGTCGACGACGTGGCGCCCGGCGATCTCGCAGGCGTCGTACTCGATCTGGCGCTCGGCGAAACGGATCTGGGACGGAAACGTCCGGGGCTCGCTTCCATCGCGCCCGAGCGTGAACGGGACGCGATGTCGCTTGCAGCGGGCGGCGAGGTACGGCAGGTCGAAGCCGTAGAGGTTGTGGCCTTCGATGACGTCGGGGTCACGCTCCGTGACGATCCGGACGGTCTCGCGGAGGACGGTCTCCTCGTCCATATCTGGGGAGCCGACGAGGTGCTGCCAGCCCGTCGAGTCGCTCAGGGCGACCAGGACGACGCGGTGCTCGGGGACATCGGCCTGGGGGAAGCCGCCGTGGGCAACGACCTCGATGTCGAGCTGGAGACGCTTGAGGTCCTCGAAGGCCATCCCCTTGAACAGGGTCCGGCCGGTCTGCATGAGGTACTGCTGCTCCGGCCCGCCGACCGTGTAGACGTCGGCAGGCCGGCTGGCTTCGGTCCCCGTAAGGCGCTCAATGTGGCGCATGGCATCGAACTGGGCGCCACGGTCGGGGAAGACGGCGACGTGGCGGTACGCGTTGTCGCCATCGAGACGCTGGGTGCGCACCCGCGAGAGGCCCTCCAGAAGACGGTCGTCCGTCAGGAAAAAGAACGGGTGGACGGGGGCCGTCTCACTCGTGACGCGGCCGTCAGCGTGGCGCGTGTAGAGGCGGACACTCGCCGGGCCCTCAGAGTGAATGCCGACGATCCGCTCGGTGGGGTCGTGGCCGGAGAGGAGGACGGCGGCGTCGTCGGGGAGGGCGGGCATCGCGGGCGCGGTCGGGACGTCAGATGAACGCCGAGTCCGCGGAGGGCGTGCCCGAACGGACATGAGTTGCCCGACTCCAGAAAGGAGTCCGCGCCATGGGACTGGGGCGGGCCAACGGGACGGCCGGCGTCGGAGTCGCAGGGGAAATCTGGTCTAGATTCACTCGTCGAATCCGTCTGGGACGGATCCCTCACCCTCCATGCGCTCTCACACCGACGTGAAACGGATTCTGCTTCTCGCTGGGCTTGTCGCGATTTGGGGGTGCGATTCAACCGAACCTGCTCCCAAGACGCTCCTGCTGGCTGGGACGTATTCGCTGACGGTCGAGGGGTACGGGACGTTCGAGGGCGAGGCGGCCGGTTTCTACCACCCGCCGGGAGCGAGGCTGACAGGCCTGAGCAACGTCGGGCCTGCGCGGTATCCGCTGCTCACTGAGGAGACTCAGGAACGGATTAGCATGTCCATGACGACCAATACGTTCTCCCGAGGCCGATACCGAATCGCCGCGAACACCGTCGAGATGGATAGCCTCGGTACCACCTGCGGGTCGTCTGCCCTTTTCGAGCCGGGGGCTGTCCTCTTCGGCGTCACGGTGTACACCGCAGGGCTCGCGCGGTGCTTTCCATCGGACGTGACGGGGACCGTCGACATCGTGTCGGCATCCGAGTCAGACGTTCGGGTCGAGTTCGCGGTCGAGGCGGTGCCGTACGGTCGCGCGGACACGCTTTCGGTCCGTGGCCGTTATGCGCTCCGTTCGGTTGGGCCGCTACCTGTCGGCCTGTCGGCGACCCAACCCAAGTGGGCAGGTAGAGCAGGGCGGGGGCAGGCACCCCCTCTCCTGGTGGGCGTGGGGACACCGTAGCGGGCAACCGGCTCGCCGGTCAGCGGCTCAGCGTTACTTGTAGGGAGCGTAGCGGCGCGGGACACCGGTAACGGCGCCGGAGGTAGCGCCGGGGACGGTGGCGCGGATCAGGTCGAGGATGGCCGGGAGGAGCGCACGGGCGGTTCCCTCGGCGATGGTCGTGCGAACGTAGCGGCCGGCGGGCGTGGCCTCGAAGGCAGCCGCCGCCTTGACGTGGTCCGGGGGGAGACCGACGAGCTGCAGGCGGGCCGTTGCGACGTCGATGGCCGGAAGCATGTCGGTGATCGAGCCGAGTTGGGTGGCAATCACCTCGTCGATCGTCTGTCCGCGGCGCTGGAGGTCGTCGCAGGCGGCGGGAATGTCCTCGGCCGCGGCGCGGAAGACGCGTTCGAGAAGGGCGATCGTCGCCGGCGTGCGGCCTGTTGCGCGGACGTAGAGGGCTGCGAGGGCAGAGTCGGCGGCGGGCGTCTTGGGGTCGCCGACGCCGAGCGCGAGGGAGGAGACCTGGTCGGCGGGGGGGCGCTGGGCGGTGCGCGCGGCGACGCGGGCGACGTCGGGACGTTCGAGGACGGTGAGCGCCTCGCGGACGAGGCCGGGCTGCCAGTCGGCGAGAAAGCGGGCCCGCGTGCTGTCCGTGACGGCCTGGAGGGCCGCAGGCGGTAGGTCGGACGTGAGTTGTCCGAAGGGGATGACGCCGGGAGCGGCCGGCGTCGTCGCGGCCAGGAGGCGCGCGAGAAGGTCGGCGTCGGTCTGGGCCGAGGCTGCCCCGGCCGTGGCGGCAATCAGGACGAGGAGGCGGAGCATCGCAGGGCGGAAGGGGAGCGGGAAGTCTACCGCGCCGCGGTGACGTGGTACACGGTCTGGTTGCGCTCGCGGAGCGCGACGAGCGCGCCCGCGTCCTCCAGGCGGATCAGCGCCCGTCCCAGGAGCGCGTCGTAGCGGGATGGGTACTCGGCGACGAGGCTCGCGTGAGCGTCGGCCGTGCGCGCCGCCACCGTACGGCGAACAGCGGGGCGGAAAACCCGCGGCACCCGGTCGGAGACGACGGGAGCGTCAGGAGGGAGCGGCTCGAATTGGCGGTACGACAGGTCGAACGTCGTCCCGAACTCGTGGCTGGAGCGCCCCGCGGCGGCGTTGGCGTTGACGCGCCGCAGGGCGGCCTGGCTCGCCGCCGATCGCAGGAGGGACGTCGCGACCGGGCGGACGACGGGGACGCCGGCCTGCCGAGCAGCGGCGGCGAGCGTATCGCCGACGAGCCGCAGGGCGATCAGCCCTGCGGGCGTGACGAGCGGGTCTGAGTAGGTCCCGTCGAGGACGCGGACGGCCGCGAGGGTGTCGGCGCGGACGAGGCCGTCGGGGAGGGTCCCGAGTGAGTCGGGCGGCGCGACGCCCAGGCTCTCGGCGAGGGAGACGTGGCGCGCGTTGAGCGAGCGCCGCAAGAGGGCGAGGTCGGTGTCGGTGAGGAGCGGCACGCGGCGAAGGGCGGCTTCCGAGACAGCGGCCTCCCGGTCGGCGCGGACCAGCGACTCGCGGACGCCGCCTGCGGTTTGGACTCCGATCAAGCCGGCGACACTCACGAGGACGGCTGCGACGAGCCATCGCAGCGTACGCATCGGGACTCGGCCTCCGAGGGGCGGCCCGGGACGCGAGACCGGCGGGTGGGGCGGGGGCAGAGGCTCGGGTGTCATCGGCGAGAGACGCACCGTCGAGGCGAGACGATCCGGTACCTTGCGGGCTGTCTTTCCGCCGCCATGTCCGCCCCGCTGCTTTCCGTCGACGGTCTTGCGATGCGCTTCGGGCGGCGGCGGTTGTTCGAGGGCCTGACGGTCGAGATTGAGGCCGGGGCGCCCCTCGCGGTCGTCGGGGCGAACGGGTCGGGCAAGAGCACGCTGCTGCTCGTGCTGGCAGGCCTGCTCACGCCCGAGGCCGGGACCGTCCGGCTGACGGCCGGCGGGCGC
>DASVSE010000185.1:0-2359 GCA_036388235.1 Rubricoccaceae bacterium
CCGCAAGATTCCTGCGGACGAGCTGCCGTCGGTGAGCTGGCGAGGCGGGCACGTTCGGTACCGCGGTGCCGACGTGCTCCGCTACGAGGGCCTCTCCCAGTGCGAGATCGACGGCGGGGCGCAGCCGACCAACGTCGTTCCGGGGCCGTGGAGCGGCCCTATACTCGCGTCCGCGTCCGCGTCGGCCGACCGACCTGTCTCAGCGGATGCGAGATCTGCGTCTCCTCGTCTTGGACGCGCGCCGAAGGGCGGGCGGCTCCCGCAGCTCTGAACTGCGCACTGAGGCCATGCCAAAGAAGAAGCCGAACAGCCCCTACTACAAGGTCCAGCGGAAGAACCTCGCGGGCTACGGCGACACGGGCCTGCTCTCGACGCGCACGACGTCGCTGAAGCGGGCCCGTGAGATGGAGGCGACGTTGGAGTGGCTCGCCGACGAGATGGCGTACGACGTCCTCGACGCGCTCCGCCCGCGCGGCCGCGGCGAGACCGGCCGCCTCTCGCTTGCCGACGTCCTGCGCGCCCGGAAGGAAGGTCGGTTCGCGGACCTCCGGCGGACGCTCTCCGACCCGCCGCTTGGCGAGGCCGTCCGGGCGTTCGCTGAGCGCGTGGTCTACCACAATTACAAGCTCGGTCTGCGGCACGTGCTCCGTTTGACCACCGAGCCCGACGGCGCACGTCTCGCCCCGGCCGGCGCGCGTCTGTCGTGGCTCGCCGACGCCCGGCACCTCAACCTCATCACGGCGCAGCTGCTCGCCGAGGGCTACAAGCCCAACACGATCCGCGTCTCGGTCTGGCACGTCGTCGCGCAGCTGCTCCGGCACCACTACGGCGCCGGCCGCGCCCGCGACGTGATGGCCGAGGCGCAGCGGCCGTCGGCGCAGGACGCGCGCGACGTCTGGCTCACGGCCCCCGACGTCCACCGCGTCGTGTCGGCCTGCGAGTGGGAGGTCCGGATGGCGCTCCTGGTGATGGCCGCAACTGGCATCGACGTCGGGCCGCTGCTCAAGCTCCGCGTGCGCGACTTCGACGCCGGCGCCCGGACCCTCTTCGTACCGGACACCAAGACAGCGAGCCGCCGGCGCACGGTCGACCTGGCTGCACCCGCGACTCTCGCGCTCGTCGTGCTGCAGGACGGCCGGGCTGCAGGCACGGACCCGCTCGTCTCGCTCACGCGCGGGCAGCTGAACTACCGCTGGCGCCTGGCGCGGACGGCGGCCGGACTCACGACCGAGACGGGGTACCGGGAGACGGTCCGCCTCAAGGACCTCCGGCACACGTTCGCGGCGCACTACCTCAAAGGCGGCGGCAACGTCGCCGCGCTCGCCGGACGGATGGGTCACGAGCGCGAGGCGCAGTCGCTCCAGTACGCCCGGCACGAGGCGTCGGGCTCGGCCGACATGGAGGGCACGGCGCGCTCGCTCGGGCTGACGCTGCCGCCGGCTCTGCTCGCCGAGCTCGACCGGGTCGCGCCCTGGGACGGCGACACGCCCGAGGCCGTGCCGCCGGTCGAGATGCCGGGCTGGTGGTTCGACCGGAGCGCCGAGCCTCGGAGCGTGGACGCGGCCGTTGGACCGGTACCAGTTCATCCGCGAGTCTATCTCGCCCGCGGCACGGCCGGATGGGCCGGCTCAGGCGAGGAGCGCCGCGCCTACGAGGAGCGGCGTAAAACGGGGCTTGCGTCGAGGCCGGGGGACACTTCGGGGGACACCGCCCCTGAAGTCTCTCCCTTGCCTCTTCGAGAATCGCGACGCATGGGCTCATAAACGACGAAAACCCTCCCACCGTGAGGCAGGAGGGTTTCGTACGCCCGAGAGGATTCGAACCTCTGACCTTCGCATCCGTAGTGCGACGCTCTATCCAGCTGAGCTACGGGCGCGGTGCAGCAAGAAACGGTCTCTTGCGGCAGGTGCTGAAGGTAACCGGGACCGGGGCAGCGGACCAAGTGAAGATGCGTCGGAGCGGCACGTCAGTTGGTTTGCCATTGCGCATTGATCCCTCCCCCTGTCTCCCCCGCGGCCGTTTGCCTGAGCTGCGGCGCGGTCGGATGGACTAGTGAGAGGACGGGCGCGCTCGGCGTCTGTGCGGTCTAATGGACTGAGATGGGGTCGTCCTCCGGGCCAGCCGCCTCATCGCCCGAGAGAAACCAGAAGTGACGCGTCGGGCCGTGGCCCTGGCCCAGGCCGGGCGCATGTCGGATCGCTTCTTGCAGGTAGGCGCGCGCGCGTCGGACCGCCTCGGCGAGGGGGAGGTTGCGGGAGAGGTTGGCCGCGATCGCGCTCGCGAGCGTGCAGCCAGTCCCGTGGGTATGCCGAGTGTCGAGCCTCGGGTGGCGAAAGAACATCTCGGCCCCACCGGCCAT
>DASVSE010000186.1:0-3877 GCA_036388235.1 Rubricoccaceae bacterium
CCCGCCGTGCGGGCGCTCCTGCCCCCGGGCGTGGACCTGCTCTACACCGCCTCGCCCGAGACGAGCACGACCGACGGGACCGAGGCCTTCCAGCTTGTCGCCGTCAACGAGCGCGTCGAGCTCGGCGGCGACGTCGTGACCGACGCCCGCGCCGAGTTCGACACGTTCACCAACGCCCCCGAGGTGTCGCTGACGATGAACGGCGAAGGCGCGAGCCGCTGGCGCCAGATCACGACGTCCAACGTCGGCAAGCCCGTCGCAGTCGTCCTCGACGACGTCGTGTACACCTTCCCGACGATCAACGGCACGATCCCCAACGGGCGGACGCAGATCACGGGCTCGTTCACGCGCGACCAGGTGACGGACATCGTCACGATCCTCAAGTCGGGCGCGCTCCCCGCCCCGGTCAACATCATCGGCGAGCGGACCATCGGGCCGAGCCTCGGCGCGCAGGCCGTCCAGAACGGCCTTCGGTCGGGCATCATCGGCTTCCTGCTCATCGGCCTCTTCGTGACGCTGTACTACCGGGTCGGTGGCCTCTTCGCCGTCGCGGCCCTCCTCGTCAACCTCGTGCTGCTCTTCGGCGTCCTCGCCGGCTTCAACGCGACCCTGACGCTGCCCGGCATCGCCGGCATCGTGCTCACGCTCGGCATGGCCATCGACGCCAACGTGCTCATCTACGAGCGCATCCGCGAGGAACTCGACGCCGGCAAGTCCATGCGCGCCGCCGTGGACGCGGGCTTCGAGAAGGCCTTCGCCGCCATCGCCGACGGCAACATCACGACGTTCCTCATTGGTGTCGTGCTGTACTCGTTCGGGACGGGCCCGATCCAGGGCTTCGCCGTCACGCTCATGGCCGGCATCATCACGTCGGTGTTCTCCGCCCTCGTCGTGACGCGCCTGCTGATCGACTTCACGCTCGCGCGCAACGGCCAGCGCCGCATCGCCTTCGGGTGACGGATGGGCGCGGGGCCGGTGAAAGATCCGGTCCTGCCCGCACCATCCGCTCCCTGCCACCTGATTCCCTGTACTGACAAATGCGCATTCTCGAAAACACGACCTACGACTTCTGGGGCATCCGGAAGACCGGCTTCATCGTCTCCGGCGTCCTCTTGCTCATGGCCCTCATCGCCCTCGTCGCGCCGGGCCTCGAAGCCGGCGTCGACTTCAAGGGCGGCACCGAAATGGTGGTCCGCGTCCAGAACCCCGTCGACCTCGGCCAGACACGTCAGGCCCTCGCGGGCGTCCTGGGCGACGACACCGAGGTAAAGCTCTACGGGAGCGCCCGCGACCTGCTCGTCCGCACGCCCCAGACAGGTGACATCGACGAGATCCGCACCCGGACGACCGGCGCGCTCGCGTCCGCCTTCCCGGGCTCCAACCCGGTCGTCGGCGACAGCTACTCGATCAGCCCGCGCTTCTCGGAGGACCTCTACCGAGGCGCCTTCTACTCGGTCATCGGCGGCCTGCTCGTGATCATGCTGTACGTCCTCGCCCGCTACGACTGGCGCTACGGCCTCGGGGCGATTCTCACGCTCGGCCACGACGTGATCGTCGTCTTGGGCATCTTCGCTCTGCTGAATGCCTTTACGCCGATCTCGTTCACGATCACGCAGACGATCATCGCGGCCCTGCTGACGATCGTTGGCTACTCGGTCAACGACACCGTCGTCGTGTACGACCGCATCCGCGAGACCGAGGGCCTGTACCGAAGCGAGTCGTTCCCGACGCTCGCCAACCGGGCCATCAACGCGACGCTCTCGCGGACGATCATCACGGGGGTCTCGACGATCCTCGCGCTCGTCGTGCTGCTGATCTTCGGCGGCGAGGAGCTTCGCGGCTTCGCGCTCGCGCTCCTCATCGGCATCCTGCTCGGGACGTACTCCTCGATCTTCGTCTCGACGCCGATCGTGGTCTGGCTCCGCGAGCGCTACCCGGTCCGCACACGGGCCGTCCGCGCCGCCGCGGCCCGCTAGACGGTCAACCAGCCCGGGCCGGACGCCTGTCCGGCCCGGCTCCCTGTTCCTAGCCCCCTCACCGATGACCATTACCCAGACCACGGCGCAGGGCGTGACCGTGCTCGCGCTCGACGGCGACGCCCTCGGCGGGCCCGACGGCTCGGCCCTTCTCGAAACGCTCCGCGCGCTCGATGCCCCCGTCCACGCCGTCGCCGATCTTGGCGGCGTCGGGCACATGAACTCGTCGGGCCTCGGCATGCTCGTCGGCGCGATGACGAACGCGCGCAACGGCGGCGGCGACCTGCGCCTCGCCCGCGTGACGTCGCGGACCGAGCTGCTGCTCCGCACGACGCGCCTGCTCGATGTCTTCCAGACATTCGATTCCGTCGACGCCGCCGTCGAGTCGTTCCTGAAGGTCAAAACGGGGGACTAGGCCCCGTCTCCACAGCCCCATGCCCGTTACCATCATCATCGGTGCCCAGTGGGGCGACGAGGGCAAAGGCAAGATTGTCGACCTGCTCGCGCCCGACGTCGACATTGTCGCGCGGTACCAGGGCGGCGCCAACGCCGGCCACACCATCAAGTGGACGCGCCCCGACGGGACGGACGAGACGTTCGTGCTCCACCTCATTCCGTCCGGCATCTTCCACGAGGGGACCGTTTGCGTCGTCGGCAACGGCGTCGTGATCGACCCCGCTGCGTTCATGGACGAGGTCCGGGCCGTCGAGGGGAGAGGCTTTTCGGTTGCCGGTCGCCTGAAGGTGTCGCACACGGCGCACCTCATCATGCCGTACCACAAGGCCCTCGACCGCGCGCAGGAGCGCGGGGCGGGCGACGAGGCCATCGGCACGACCGGGCGCGGGATCGGCCCGGCCTACGTCGATAAGGTCGCCCGGGCCGGCATCCGCGTCGTGGACCTGCTCGACCGCGACGGGCTTCGGGCGCGCCTCACGGCGGCCATCGAAGACAAGAACGACGTTCTCACGCGGATCTACGGCGACGCGCGCCTCGACGTGGACGCGGTCGTGGACGAATACGTCGCGTTCGACGAGACCATCGACCCGTACGTCACCGACACCGTGGCGTACCTCCACGACGCGCTCGCGGCTGGCAAGCGCATTCTCGCCGAAGGCGCCCAGGGCGCCCTCCTCGACGTCGACCACGGGACGTATCCGTTCGTGACGTCGTCGAGCCCGACGGCGGGCGGTGCCTGCACGGGCCTCGGCATCCCGCCGACATCCGTCGACCGCGTCGTCGGCATCGTCAAGGCGTACTCGACGCGCGTCGGCAACGGGCCCTTTCCGACCGAACTGACGGACGAGACGGGCGAGCGTCTCCGTGCCCTCGGCCACGAGTTCGGCGCAACGACGGGCCGCCCGCGGCGCTGCGGCTGGCTGGACCTCGTCGCGCTCCGCTATGCCACGCGCCTCAACGGGTTTACCGAGCTTGCCCTGACCAAGCTCGACGTCCTCGCCGGCTTCGACGAGATCCGCGTCTGCACGGCCTACCGCATCGACGGCAAGCTCACGGACCGCTACCCCGCCGATGCACGCGTTCTCGGCCGCGCCGAGCCGGTTTACGAGACCCTCCCCGGCTTCGCCGACAGCCTCGCCGAGGCCCGCACACTCGGTGACCTCCCGGCCGAGGCACGTGCGTACGTCGCCTGGATCCAGGAGCACCTCGGCGTGCCCGTGACGACCATCGGGACGGGCCCCGGCCGCGAGCAGACGATCGTCGTCTAGCCCGGCCGTGGCGGCGGCACGGGCTGCCGAGGCGTACCCTGTCCGTTCCGCCCACGCCCCCCGACGTGCATCCTTACCGCACGAGCACCAAGATCAAGCTCGGCCTCATCGTCGCGGCCGTCGCCATCGCGGTCGCGTCGCTGCTGTTCACGAGCCGGCTCGCGGACCGGCTCGAAG
>DASVSE010000187.1:0-8450 GCA_036388235.1 Rubricoccaceae bacterium
CGCCGCCGTCTTCTCGGCCCTCGACGAGGCCCTCAAGATGATCCGCGCCGCCCGCGACCGCGCCGATGCCAATGCGCGCCTGCGCCACCGCTTCTCGGTCGACGAGGAACAGGCTGACGCCGTCCTTGACATCAAGCTGTACCGCCTCGCGCGGATGGAGATCGACGCCATCCTCAAGGAGCTTGCCGAGAAGGAAGCCCGCGCGGCCCAGATCCGAGCTCTCCTCGCCGACGAGCCCGCCCGCTGGGGCCTCGTGCGGACCGAGCTGCGCGACGTCAAGAAGCGCTACGCAGACGAGCGCCGCTCGACGATCGGAGGGCCGGATAAGGCGGTGAGCTACGCCGCCGAGGACTACATCGTGTCCGAGGACGTCTACGTCATCGTCACGCGCGACGGCTGGGTCAAGCGGCAGCGGTCCTACACGGACCTTGCCTCGATCCGCGTCCGCGAAGGCGACCGGGTCCTGTACGCGCTCGCCGCGAGCACACGGAGCACGCTGGGCTTCTTCACGTCGGCCGGGCGCTGCTACACGGCCCGCGTCGACGCGCTCCCGCAGACGACGGGCCACGGCGACCCGGTCCAGAAGTTTTTCGACTTTGCCGACCGCGAGACGGTCGTCGGGGTCGTCTCGTTCGACGAGCGGACGCTGCCCGAAGGCGTCCCGGATGCGCCGGTGACGGCGACGCCCGCCCTCTTCGACGCGGGTGGCGACGGGGCGTCGGTCAGTTCAATCGATGCTGCAATTACGGGCCCGTACGTCGTCGCGGTTTCGTCGGACGGCCTCGCCGTGCGATTCGAGACGGCAGCCTTTACCGACGTGTCCAACAAGAATGGCCGCGTCTTTATGCGCCTCCGCGACGGCATCCGAGTTGTCGGGGCTGAAGTGGCGGGCGGAGCCGAGAACGTCTGCCTCGCATCCCGCGACGGCCGCGCCCTGATCTTTCCGGTCGCTCAGGTGCCCGTCTTCCGAAGCGCGGCCAAGGGCGTCATCGCGATGCGCCTCGCCGGAGACGCCGACGCCGTCCTCGGCATGGCCGTCTCGGACGCCGCCCGCCGCGGACTCGCCGTCGAGACGAGCCGCGGGCGGACCGAGACGGTCCGGACGACGAAGTTCGACGTCTCCAATCGCGGCAACCGCGGCCAGACGATCATCTCGAAGGGCACGCTGAAGGCGGCGACGGCGGATCCGGTCGAGATCCACCTGCCCGGCCGCGGCTGATGCCCGCGCTCCGCCGCCTCCCCGACGACCTCCGCGGCCTAGCCAGCCTCGCCACCGACGCGACGGTCGGCGCGGCTGACCTCGTTGAGGCCGTCCATGCTCAGTTCGCGCTCCGGCGAAGCACGCGTCAGACCGGGCGGCGACGCGGTATCTCCGGATTGGTTTACCGATCCATTCGCCGCCTCGCCCGCCTCTCGGGCTGGGGCGCCGAGGCGGCCCTGTTGCCCCTCGCCCGTCTCGTCCGCGAAGCCCGAGACACCCCAAGCTCGAACCGCCGCGAGGCGCTCGTCGCCGCGCTCAACGGGGTCCTGGGCGATGGCCTCGACGCGACGGGCAACCCGCTCGCCATCCCGATGCGGTTTCGCCGCGACGGATCGGTCCTGGATCTGACCCCCGAGGGCCTTCGGGCTGCCCTCCCCCACGCGACGCCCGACGTGCTCGTGCTCGCCCACGGGTTGTGCATGAACGACCTCGAATGGGCGACGGCGGGCGGGCACGACCACGGCGCGGCGCTCGAACGCGACGCGGGCGTCACGGCCGTGTACCTCCACTACAACACCGGCCGCCACATCTCGACCAACGGCCACGCGTTCGCCGACCTGTTGGAGCAGCTCGTCGACGCATGGCCCGTGCCCGTGCGGTCGCTATCGCTCGTGTGCCACAGCATGGGCGGGCTCGTCGCTCGGAGCGCGATCGCGGTCGCGCCGCCCGACGCGGCGTGGCGGCGCGCGCTCCGCCGGGTCGTCTTTCTAGGGACGCCACACCACGGCTCGCCCGCCGAGCGTGCAGGCAACCGCATCGACCGTCTCCTGATCCGTTCGCGCCTCACAGCCCCGTTCGCGCCTCTCGGCCACATCCGCAGTGCGGGCATCACGGACCTCCGCTACGGCCTGCTGCTCGACGCGGACTGGCGCTGGCGCGACCGGTTTGCAGCCCGCGCCGACCCTCGTACGCCGGTCCCGCTGCCGGAGGATATCGACGTGTATGCGGTCGCTGCGACGCGGGCATCGCGGACCGGGACGCTTGCGGACCGTCTCGTCGGCGACGGCATTGTGCCGGTCGCGAGTGCCTCGGGACACCACGCAGACCCGCGGCACGCGCTCGCCTTCGACGCCGAGCGTGTCCACGTCGCCCTCGGCGTCAACCATTTCGGCCTGCTCGGACCAGACGTGTACCCGATTCTGAAGCAGTGGTTTGGAGCGCATAACCCAAAGGCGGTGGATGACGGGCGGTCAGGCGCGTAGGTTGCGCGCGCACCTGCCGCAGGCCCCTTGATCCGACTTCTAATCGTCCTGATGCTGGGCCTTGCCGGCTGCGCACCGGCCGCCGACCTCCGCGTACCGGCCTACCAAGGCGCGCCCATCGCGGGCCGGCTCCTCGTCGTTCGCGCTGGCCCGGTCGTCCCAACTGAGGCAGCGCTCGCGGCAACGCGTTTTCCGGACGCGGCCTCGCTCGAAGCCGCCACATGGGACGCCTTTCAGCGCGGACTGAGCGAGGTGTTCACCTTCACGGACGTCCAGTCAGCACCGCTTCCCGTCACGTCAGCGCTGGTGCCAGTGTTCGTCTCGGCGCAGGTCGTCAACGAGGGCCGGGCGGAAAACCGCTGGAGCCGCCGGACGGTCTTTCTGCCCTCGGCGCCCGTCCCGGCAACCGTCGCCGATTACGTCCTCGTCGTCGACACGGTCCGAGTCGACCGCCGCCTGGGAACGGAAACGGGCGGGTTGCCCCGAAGCAGCGGAGTCCGCGCCGCCCAGGCTGCGCTGACCGTGCTCGTTGGGCCCACCGTTGCCATTCCGCAGCGGGGCATTCGCACGACGGCGCCGTTCGCATTGTACCGTGTCGGCACCGCAGAACCGCTGATGATCGGGGAACTGAGCGCGTTCGGGATCGGCCCCGAAGGCGTCGCCCCAGCCAGCGCGTGGTCGCGCAGCACACGCTTTCTGGCCGAAAACCTGGGCGTTCAGGGACGCATCGAGACGCGCTGACGCCCGAGGCCGCGCCACGACCTGCTCGCGCCTGCTAGATTGCCGCCATGCCGTCCCGTCCGCTCGTCTCCGAACAAACGATCCTCGCCGCCGCTGCGGCCGGGCTCTCGTCGGTGTCCGTCCCTCCGGGCGCACTCGTGACGGCACAGGCGCGGGACACGGCCCGCAGCCGAGCCATTCACCTGGACACATCCGCCCCGACGGCTTCAGTGCAGACGGCCGCGGCTCCGGCTACTTCTCTGGCTCCGCCTACGGCCCCGGCGAAAACGCTAGCGCTCGGATGCGACCATGCCGGCTTCGCGTACAAGGCCGCGATCGCGGATCATGCCCGCACGCTCGGCTGGTCCGTCATCGACGTGGGAACGGACTCCGAGGCAGCCGTGGACTACCCAGACTTTGCATTTGCCGTCGCGCGGGCGGTCCACCTCGGAGCGGTCCGTTTCGGCGTGATGATCGACGGCGTCGGGGTCGGCTCGGCGATGGTCGCCAACAAGCTGCCTGGAGTGCGCGCGGCGCTCTGCCCGGACGTGTTCTCGGCCTTCAACGCCCGCGCCCACAACGACGCCCACGTGCTCACGCTCGGCAGCCGCACGATGGGCGTCGAGACGTGCCGCCGCGTCCTCGCCGAGTTTCTGGCCGTCGCTTTCGAGGGCGGGCGCCACGCCGAGCGCGTTCAGAAGATTCTCGACGTCGAGGCGCGCTTCCTGCCCGGTGCCGCAGGCCGCGTGTGACCCCGCCACTCCCCCGCCCCGACGCCCTCGCGGTCCGGCCGCTCGGGTCCCACGCCGTCGTCCCGCCAGACGCCGCGCTTGCCCTCTTTGGTGCGCCACTGCGCGGCGCTGAACACGCCGATGTCGTCCGCCTCGGCCGCGTCGTAGCCCGCGTGCCGGTCGAGACGGGCGCCACTCTGCGCCTCGTCCTCGGTGCGGACGTGGACACTCCGGCCGACGGCCTGCGCCTCGCGGGCCCCGTTGGCGCTGCGTCCGTTGCCGAGGTGTCGCCGGTCCGGTCACACCTGGTGCTTCCGGCCGGGCTGTCGCGCGCGTGGGGCGTCGGCGCGGTCGCAGTCGTCTCGCTAGGATCCGTGGCGGTTCGCGTTCCGGTCGAGGCGGGTCTCGACACAGGCCTGAGCGTTGACCGGGCGCTGTGGCTTTCCGCGGGGCGCCCCGCGACGGCCCGCTGGCTCCCGCAGACCGACTGGGCTGAGGAAACGCCCGAGGGAGTCCCAGACACCGGCGCGCTCATCGTTCCACGACGCGTCGTAACCGAGACGGACGTCCGGCAGGCGCGCACCCGGCACCGCACGATCCGCCTCACGACGGGTCAGATCGTCACGCCCGCCGCCGCGACACTCGCGCGCGAGTGGAACGTCTTCGAGGCCTAGGGTCGGACCGCCCGGTCCCGGGTATCTTGTCCGTGTCTGCCCCGACCCGATGCGCCGCCTCGCCGTTCTCGCCGCCCTCGTTGTCCTCGCCCTGCCCGTGCGGGCGCAACGCGGTGGCGTCACCGCCGACACGCCACGGCGCCCCGTCACCCGCGCTGCGGCCCTCGTCGGCGCTCGCGTCGTGGTATCTCCCGGGCGAGTGCTGGACCGCGCGACGGTCCTGATTCGCGACGGCCGCATTGAGGCGGTCGGACGCGATTTGCGCGTGCCGGCTGACGCCGACGTGCTGGCTGCCGACTCGTTCACTGTGTACGCCGGATTTGTCGATGCGCTCGGGAACGCGGGCGTCCCCACGCCGCCTGAGGTGGAGCGGTTTACGGGCAACCGTGGCGACCCGCCGCGCGACCGGTCCGGCTTGGAGCCCGACCGCGACGTTCGCGAAACGTTCGACCCGAGCGACGCGCGCGTCGCCGCTCTCCGCGCGCTCGGCTTCGGAGCCGCCCATATCGCCCCTCGTGGAGGCCTGCTCTCGGGCCAGGGCGCCGTCGTGCTGCTGCGTCCACCCGGCCGCGACGAAGCGGCCCGCGACGTCGTCTTCACGGGCCCCGTGTCGCTCGTCGCCCGGATGCAGACGGCCGAGGGCGTCTACCCGTCGACGCCGATGGGCGTCGCGGCTGTCTTCCGCGAGGCGTTCGAGAACGCTCGTCGCCGCGAGGCACAGGCCGAAGGAATCGCTCGCGGAGGGCAGCGACCTCGCTTCGATGCCGCCCTCGACGCGCTCGGGCCCGTTCTCGCCGGCGACCGCCGCCTCGTCATGCTGGCACCGACGCCACTCGACGCCTTTCGCGCGCTCGGCCTCGCCCGCGACGCGGGTGTCGAGCCGATCGTCGCCGGCCTCGCCGACGCAGCACCCGTTACCGAGCGGCTCCGAGCCGAGCGGATCGCTGTCTTTGCACCGCTCGCCCTCCCCGATACGGTCGCGCTCGACAGCCTCGCTCGGACGGTCGCGCTGCCCCCCTCGAGCGGCGTTGCGAGTGTCCAAAACCGCCGCGTTCGCTCGTTCCGCGACTTGCCCGCCGAGCGTGCTGCCCTCACGGCCGAGCGCCGCGAATCGGTCCGCCGCGCCGAGGCGAGCCCGGCGGCCCTTGCCGCCGCGGGCGTCCCGTTTGCCTTCGCAACGCTCGAAGCCGACCCGGCCAAGATTCTGCCCGGCTTGCGCCGGATGGTCCGCGCCGGCCTGACTCCAGACGATGCCCTCGCGGCCCTCACGGTCGCGCCGGCCCGATTGCTCGGCCTTTCAAACGACCTTGGGACCGTCGAGCGTGGCCGCCTCGCCAACCTTGTCGTCGTCCGCGGCGACCTCTTCGCCGACTCGGCCGTCGTCCGCTACGTCTTTGTCGAGGGCCAGCGGACCGAGAACCCGGCCAAGCCCCGCCGCGCAAGTGCATCGGCTGACTCCTCCGCCACAGGCGTCGGCACGTGGACGATGACGGTTTCGACGCCGAGCGAGGAGCAGCGCGGCGCCTTCACGATTACGGGCACCCCCGGCGCCTACACCGGGACGGCGACCGTCGAGGGCGAGACGATCCCGCTTGAGGCCGTCACACTCGACGGCGATGCGCTCTCGTTCCGGTTCACGGTTCCGGATGTCGGCCTCGTCGAGATATCCGGGACCGTCTCCGGCCCGTCGTTTTCCGGGACGGTCTCGTTCGGAACGCTCGGTTCTTTCCCTGCCACGGCGATCCGCTCGCCCGACCGATGACCCGCACTGCCGTTCGTCTCGCGTCCGTCCTTCTCGGGGTCGCGATCGTCACCACATCGGCTGCCCAGACGCCTGCGAGCCTCCCGCCAGCCGGCGAGCGTGGCAGCCTGCTCGTCCGCGGTGCGACCGTCCATACGGTCACCCAGGGCACGCGCGTCGCCGACGTGCTCGTCCGTGACGGGCGCATTGCCGAGATCGGGCCCGGGCTTTCAGCCCCGAGCGGCGCGCGCATTGTCGAGGCCGCCGGAATGCACCTCATGCCCGGCATCGTGGACGCGCACAGCCACATCGCGCTCTCCAGCGTCAACGAGGCGACGACGCCCGTCGTGGCCGAGGTGCAGATGCGCGACGCGCTGGACCCGACCGATGTCGGCATCTACCGCGCCCTCGCCGGGGGCGTTACGACCATCCACACACTCCACGGCTCGGCCAACCCCATCGGCGGCGAGTCCGAGACGATCAAGCTCCGCTGGGGCACGATGGACCCCGAAGGCCTGCTGTTTGAGGGCGCGCCGCGGACGATCAAGTTTGCCCTCGGCGAGAACCCGACTCGCGTCCACGGCGGCCGCGGCGTGCGCCCCGCGACGCGGATGGGCGTCGAGCAGACGATCCGCGAGGCCTTTGCCGACGCCCGTGCCTACACGGCTGCTCAGAACGATGCCCGCCGGCAGGGCCGCCCCCTCCCGCCCATCGACCGTCGGCTCGAGACGCTTGCGGGCGTCCTTGACGGCACCGTCCTCGTCCACTGCCACAGCTACCGCGCCGACGAGATTCTGATGCTCATGCGCGTCCTGCGCAACGAGGGCGTGACGCGCGTGACGTTCCAGCATGCCAACGAGGCGTACAAGGTCGCGCCCGAGCTGGCGGCTTTCGGCGCGAGCGCGAGCGTCTTCTCGGACTGGTGGAGCTACAAGTTCGAGGTCTACTACTCGACGGCCTACAACGCGGCCGTGCTGACGCGGACGGGCGTCCAGACGTCGCTCAATTCGGACGACGCGGGCATGATTCGGACGCTCTACCACGAGGCCGCCAAGACGCAGCGCTACGGCGGACTGACGGACGACGAGGCCCTCGCGCTGATCACGATCAACCCGGCCGTCCAGCTCGGCATCGACGCCCGCGTCGGGTCGATCGAGGTCGGCAAAGACGGCGACCTCGCGCTGTTCACGACCGACCCGCTCTCCGTCTACGCCCGAGTCGCCCTGACCGTCGTCGACGGCATCGTCCGCTTTGACGCTGACCGCGACGGCGACGACCAGCGCCTGACCATCGACCCGGCCGAGCGCCTCCCGACCGTCCGCCTCGCCGAGGACCGGACCGGGGAGGCGTGCCTGGAGGGCGCTTTGCTGTTCTAACCGCCCCGAACTGTGCGCCTCTCTGCCCTCGTCGCCCTCGTCACCGTTCTCGTCCCTGCAGCCGCTGCGCAGGGGCCACAGTACCGCGCCCGCACTGGCACGTTTGCGCTCACCGGCTGCCGCATTGAGACGGTCACGAACGGCACGATCGCCAATGGAACGCTCGTGATCCGCGACGGACGCATCGCGGCCCTTGGCGCCGATACGGCCGTGCCAGCCGATGCCGAGCCCGTCCCGTGCAACGGAGGGACGGTCTACCCCGGCCTGTTCGACTCGGGAGACCGCGTCGGGCTGCAGGAGATCGGTGCCGTCGCGGTCACCACGGACCTTGACGAGGTTGGGGAGGTCACTCCGCAGATGCGCGCGCTAACAGCCGTCAACCCATCGAGCGTCCACATTCCTGTGACGCGCCTCTCGGGCGTCACAACGGTCTTGACGGTCCCGCGCGGCGGCATGATGCCGGGCACGGCTGCCTTGATCACGCTGCTAGGCTACACGCCCGATGAGATGGCAGCGGGCTTCGAGGGCGTGGTTCTCTCATTCCCGCGACAGGGCCGCCGCGGGCCCGGGGACCGCCGCGAGCAGGCCGAGGTCGACCGGACGTCGCGCGAAGCACGGGTGCGGCTCGACACCGTCTGGCGCGAGGCAACCCTCTATGCCCGCCTCGACTCGACGCGGCTCGCAGCCGGCGGCGACCCGCTCCCGTACCAGCCCGAAATGCTGGCCCTGTTGCCCGTCGTGCGCG
>DASVSE010000188.1:0-2144 GCA_036388235.1 Rubricoccaceae bacterium
CCGCCCGCCCATGGCGCACCGTCGCGTGGGATGGAATGACGCTCGGGCCGTGGGCGGACGAAATAGACGGCGCCGACGCCGTTCTCAACCTCGCAGGGCGCAGCGTGGACTGCCGCTACACGCCCGCTAACCGCCGCGCCATCCTCGCGTCCCGGCTCGATTCGACACGGGCTGTCGGTGCTGCGGTTGCCCGCGCCGAGCGGCCGCCGGCCGTCTGGCTCCAGATGTCCACGGCGACCGTCTACGCGCACCGGTTCGACGCCCCGAACGACGAGGCGACGGGCCGCATCGGCGGGACCGAGCCGGATGCGCCGCTGTCATGGCGCTTCAGCGTCGAGGTCGCGCAGGCGTGGGAAGCGGCGGCCCGCGAGGCCGTCCGCCCCGAGACGCGCCTCGTCCTGCTCCGCACGGCCATCGTGACGAGCCCCGACCGTGGCGGCATCTTCGACGTCCTCCTGCGCCTCGTCCGCTTCGGCCTCGGCGGGACGTCCGGCTCGGGCCGCCAGTACGTCTCGTGGATCCACGACGCCGACCTCGTCCGGGCGATCGACTGGCTGGTCGCCCACGACGACCTCTCAGGCGTCGTCAACCTGGCCGCGCCCACGCCGCTGCCGAATGCCGAGTTCATGCGCGCGATTCGCCGGGCGTGGGGCGCCCGCATCGGCCTCCCGGCGACGCGCCCCATGCTCGAAGCGGGCGCACTTGCGCTCCGGACCGAGACTGAGCTGATTCTCAAAAGCCGCCGCGTCGTCCCCGGCCGCCTCCTCGATGGCGGGTTCGTCTTCGGGTACCCGACGTGGCCCGAGGCGGCCGCCGACCTCGTCGCCCGCTGGCGGGCTTCGGCTCGGAGATAAGGCATAGGCGGCGAGACGCCTAGCGGTGCTGGCCCATGTTCGCGAGCATCACCACGCCGGCAACGACGGCCATGACGCCGAGCATGCCCAGCGCGACGCCTGCCCAGGCGAGCCACCGGTCGCCCCGCGCACCCGGCCTGCGCAGTGCGATCCCGCCCGTGACCACCGCGACGACCGGCAGCGCCAGACCCGGCACCGTCAGAAGGCCGGACCCCAGCCCGAACACGAGCGAGCCGAGCGTAACCAGACCGAGCACGCCCGCAGCGAGGCTGACGAGGGCGAGAACAGGCGGTGGAGGCTCGGACATGGGCGCGCAGCGGGTGGTCGCCGTCAACGCGGCCGCCCCGTGCCGGTGCCTCACGCCGACCGCATCCGCTCCCGAGGCGCCGCATCGCCTTTGCCCGAGCGAACGAGCGCCCAGCCGACCCCCAGCAAGGCCGCGCCGAACGCCAGAAACGCCAGATCCCACACGAGCGGGTTCTCGGCATACTCGTGGACGTGGTGCAGCCCCAGAATCTGGTGGTCGATGACGCCCTCGACGACGTTGAACAGGCCCCATCCGGCGAGGAGCGCCCCGACGAATGTCCGTCCGGACCACGGCACATCCGGCCGCCCGCCAGCGCGCCACAGCATCCCCAGTCCGGCTGCCGTAAGCAGCCACACGCCCGCGTGGAAGACGCCGTCCCACAGCATGTTCACCTTCGCCGAGACGAGGTCCGTCACCGGAATCCGCGCTGAGAGCAGGTTGTGCACCTGCGCGATCTGGTGCAGCACGATCCCGTCCACGAAGCCGCCCAGGCCAGCCCCGAGCAGGACGCCGGCCGCGACGAGCGGGCCGTAGCGGACACGGTCAGGGGACATGGCGGTCGGAGGCATACAGAGCGGCGCCTAAGGCGGCGACCACGAACAGCGGAGCGAGCACGAGCGCGGCCGTCTCGACCGGACGGTCGTCGAGAACGACTACCCGCGCCTCGATGCGGCAGTGCGGGCACGCCTGCGCCGCGGGGGCGGCGAACAGGACGGCGAACACGAGACGGCGGACGGGCATCGAAACGGCGGGAGCGGGACGCGCGCAAGGTCCGGCTGCTCCGGGCGCCGGGGCGTAGGGAGAACCCGGGACACAGGCCCCCTCGGAACCGCCCCGACTCCCCGGCCCTACACCGCCCCCGCTCCCCCACCCCCGATGACCGCCTCCCCCGCCGGCACCTTCGCCGTCCCCCACGGCGGCCCCGTCTCGCTCGCCCGCGTCCCCACAGCCCTCCCCGACGCTCGCGACGAGCGGACCGAGCG
>DASVSE010000189.1:0-9428 GCA_036388235.1 Rubricoccaceae bacterium
CCGACCCCGAGGGCGGTAAAGACGGCGAACGCATCGGGCGCGGGCTGCGCGAGCGCGAAGCCAAGGGCCGTGCCCATCAACGGCGCGGTGCATGGCGTCGCGACGACGGTCGCCAGGACGCCCGAGGCAAAGGCACCCCGCACGCCCGTTCCGCGGTCGAGGGCGCCGCCAGCGGCGGCGAGCCGCCCGCCCATCTCGACGACGCCGAGCAGGTTCAGCGCCAAGCCGGTCATCAGGACGGCGAGGAACGCGATCACGGGCGGGCTCTGAAGCTGGAACCCCCACCCGAGGCCCGCGCCGCCGGCCCGCAGCGCGAGCAGCGCTCCGACGAGCACCCAGAACGACACGACGACGCCCGCGCCGTACGCCAGTCCGGCCCGCCGCTGCGCGCGCGCGTCCGTGCTGCCGGCGAAGCTGAGCAGTTTGAGGCTCAGAACCGGGAAGACGCACGGCATCACGTTGAGCAGCAGCCCGCCGACGAGCGCCAGCCCGAGCGCGGCCCACAGCCCGAGGCCTGTCCCGGCCGACGCCATCGCCGCAACACCGGCAACATCGGCCCGGACCACGACCGCGGGTGCGCCAGGAGCCGTCAGCACGCCCGACAGAAACGCTGGAACGGCGTCGCCAGCGGCGAGATCGACGGCCCATGCCGTCCCATCGCGGCGGAAGGCTTGCGGCGCCGCGTGCTGAACGGCGCCCGACGAGTCGGGGAAAAACTGCGCGCCGGTCCACCCGCCAGTCCAGCCGGGGGGCGGAACGAGGCGCAGGCGGACGGTCTCGCCAGCAAGGCTCGCTTCGGTTGTCCAGCCCGTCGCCGCGCGCGGCAGGGTGGCCAGGGCGGCGTCGAGGGCTGGACTCGGGCGCGTCTCGGGCGCGACGGGGATCGAGAGGGCGACGGTGGCGCGGGCAGGCAGGCACACGTCGGCGCAGACGAGGTACGAGACGTCGGCCGACACCCGGAATGGATCGGCTGCGCCCCGTGGGATGGCGAGGCGTGCGAGGAACTGCGGCGTCCCGCTGTGCGCGTAGGACGTCAGGCCGGCGATGTCGAGGCGCTCGGGCGCGGGAAAGCGCAGCGGCCCGGCTTCGGCGCCCTCGGGGAGCGTCCACGCCGCGCGGACCGGCAGGCCCGAGTCGCCGGGGTTGATCCAGTAGACGTGCCAGCCGGCCTCAAGCGCGATCTCGACCGCGACCCAGACTGATTCGCCCGGGGCGACGGCCGCCGCGCCCGCGACGAGGCGCACGTCCGAGTGCGGCGTCGCGTCGGTGCCCGGGGGCACCTGCGCGCGGGCGGCCGAGGCCAGCGCGCAGACGGCGACGATCAGAACGGCGAGGGCAGAACGCATCGGGGCGGCAGCGGGAGACACAAGGAACGACGCGGACGCGGCGGTGTGCGTGGAACCGCCGGAAAGACGGCGGCGCGGCATCCTTCGATCCACTGTGCAGACCCGAACCCGAGGGGCACTGTGCGGGTATCTGCGGCCCCTCGCCCCCGCTCTGATGGCCGCCGACCGCGACGCCGACCTGTTCCGCACGCGCATCCTCGCGTTTCTCGCCGCCCACCCAGACCGCGCCTACCGCCCGCACGAACTCGGGAAGGCCCTCGAGGTGACCAACCACGGCCGCTACCAGGCCATGCTGGAGGCCATCGAGGCCATCCGCGACGAGCGCGCCGTCGATGTCGTCAAAGGCCGTCTTCAGCACAAGCAGCACAAGGCAGCCCAGCCGGCGGCCGGCGAGGGCCGCCTGACCGTCAACCCGCAAGGCTTCGGCTTTGTCGCGCTCGACGCGGGCGGCGAGGACGTCTACGTCCGGTCGGACCGCATGAAGACGGCCCTCCACGGCGACCGCGTGCGCGTCGCCTTCGCGGCCGGGACGCGGGGCGAAGACTCACGTGAGGGCGAGGTCGTCGAGATCGTCGAGCGCCTCACCACGCAGACGGTCGGCTCGTTCGCCACGTCGGGGGCGGCCGGGTGGGTGACGCCCGACGACCGGCGCATCCCGCACGCGGTTTACGTCGGCCGGGACGACTGGAACGGGGCGACCGACGGCGACAAGGTTGTCGTGTCGCTGGACCGCTTCGACAGCCCGCGGGCCGCCCCAGAGGGCCGCGTCTTGTCCGTCCTCGGCCGCGCCGACGCTCCGGGCGTCGACGTGCTCGCGCTCGCGATGGCGATGGGCGTCCGCTCGGACTTCCCAGACGGCGTCGAAGCCGAGGCCGAGCGCATCGACCGCGGCATCACAGAGGCCGAAGTGGCGCGGCGTCTCGACCTGCGCGGCGCCCCGATCTTTACCATCGACCCCGAGGACGCCAAGGATTTCGACGACGCGATCCACACGCGCGACCTGGGCGACGGGCGGACCGAGGTCGGCGTCCACATCGCCGACGTGAGCCACTACGTCATTCCCGGCACGGCCCTGGACGACGAGGCCTTTGCCCGCGCGACGAGCACGTACCTCGTCGACCGCGTCATCCCGATGCTGCCCGAGGCGCTCTCAAACGGGGTCTGCTCGCTGCGGCCGCGCGAGGACAAGCTCACGTACTCGTGCATCATGACGGTCGAGGTAGACGGCGAGGTGTCGGGCTATGAGGTCCGCGAGACGGTCATCCACTCGGTCCACCGGTTCTCATACGAGGGCGCGCAGGCCGTCTTGGACGGGGCGCTGCCCGAAGGGACCGAGGGCATCACGCCTGAGGCGCTCGCCGAGGAGGTCCGGAGGGCGGGACGACTTGCCGAAGTCCTGACGGCGAAGCGGCTCCGCGAGGGCGCCATCGACTTCGACGTGCCCGAGGTGCGCGTGCGGCTCGACGCCGAGGGCGTGCCGGTCGAGGTGGTCACGCGGGAGCGGAAGCCGGCCAACCGGCTCATCGAGGAGTTTATGCTCCTCGCCAACCGCGCTGTCGCCGAGTGGGCGGCGACGCGCGACCTCGCGTTCGTGTACCGCGTCCACGACGCGCCAGACCGCGAGCGCATCGCCAACCTCGCCGACTACGTGCGGCCGTTCGGGCACGTCCTCAAGCACACCGAAGGACACGTCGAGCGGACGGCGCTGAATGCGCTTCTGCGCGACATCAAGGGCTCGCCCGAGGCGCCAGTGATCGAGCAGGCGGCGGTCCGGGCGATGTCCAAGGCGGTCTACTCGCCGCACAACATCGGCCACTTCGGGCTCGGATTCGCGGACTACGCGCACTTTACGAGCCCCATCCGCCGCTACCCGGACCTGATCGCGCACCGCCTGCTGAAGCGCTACCACGCCGGAGGCACGTCGGCCGAGGTCGAGACGCTGGAGACGCAGACCCGCCACTGCTCAGACCGTGAGAAGGAGGCGACGGAGGCCGAGCGCGAGTCGGTGCGGATGAAGCAGGTCGAGTACGCGGCGCAGCACACGGGCGAGAGCTTCGACGGCGTCGTCGTCGGCGCGACCAACTTCGGCGTCTTCGTGCAGCTCGCGGACCTGCTCGTCGAAGGCCTCGTGCACGTGCGCGACATGGAGGGCGACTTCTGGGAGTACGACCCGAAGCGGTTCGCGCTCGTCGGGCGCTCGTCGGGGCGGCGCATCCGGGCGGGCGATGCGTGCCGGGTGACGCTCGTCGCGGCCGAGGTGGCGAGCCGCCGGATCGACCTCGTCTTCGAGACGTGGCCCGGGGGCGATCATGCGGAGCAGCAACCCGTCCGGCCGGCGAAGGACAAGGCGGCCCGGACGAAAGCGAAGGGCCGCAAGCCGACGGGCAAAAAGGAGCGGAAGCGCTAGCCGGCCGGCGCAGCGTCCTCGCGGCGCGCCTCGCCGGTCCGGATCTCGCGTTCGAGGAAGAGGTTGAGCAGCGTCCGCAGGAGGACGATGGCGCCAAGGGTGAGGATGTCGGCGCGGGTCGGGGCAACGGCGGTCCGGAGAATGTCCGAGGCGAGCGTGAACTCGATGCCGAGGGCGAGGACGCGGCCGAGGCGGAGGCGGATGGACTCGGCGGCGTCCACGTGCGCGGCGCGCTGCCGCACGAGGCGCCACGCGTAGGCCACGGCGCCGTGGAGGACGCCCCACCCGATGACGACGGCGGCGGCGATCTCGGCCGCGACGGCGAGGTAGTTGACGACGAGGCGCAGCGGCCCCTCGAACGGCGTCCGCCCGCCCTCGGCGGCCGGAGCCGTCCCGATATCGACGCTCAGCAGCACGACGAGGCCGGCGATGAGGCCGAGCGCGAGCACAACCTCGGGCCAGTCGGCGCCTCGGCGCGGCGTCTCGGGAGTCGGTCGGTCGCTGGTCATGGGGCGCGGCGGCGGGGCACGCAGTCTACGGTCGCCACACCGGTGCAGGGCACGGGCTGGAGACCGTCGCGCCTCAGTCTTCGATGGCCTCGATGCCGCGGTCCCGAAGGTGGGCGAGGTGCGCGTTCATGGCCGCGAGCGCCTCGGGTGCGTGCCCCTCCCACTCCGCGACCTCGCCCACAACCCGGAGCGGATCTCGGGTTCGGTACGACCGGGTCGGGTTGCCCGGGTACTTCTGGTCCGTGAGGTTCGGGTCGTCCTCGATCGGGCCGGTCGGCTCGACGACGTAGATGCGCCCGCGCCCGTCGCCGAGGGCGAGTTCGGCGCCCCACGTCGCCGCGTCCAGCGTCGCGGTGAGGTAGACGTAGGCGGCCGTTTTCCGCTGGCCGTAGTTGGAGCGGTAGCCGGGCGCGATCAGGTCGCCCGTCTTCAGGTCCGCCTTCGTGCCATGGTAGAACGTCTGCAGGTCCGGGGCGTCGGTCATCGGATCGCGTGTCTCGGTGAAAGAGGTGGCCGAGGCGCGGGTCAACCCGCCGCTCTCTGGATGAGATCGGCAAGGCGCGCCTCTACGGCGGGGGTCCACTCCGTTACCGCGAAGGCCGTGGGCCAAAGGACGCCGTCGTCGAGGGCCGCCTCGTCGCTGAAGCCGACCGTCGCGTAGCGCGCCTTAAACTTCTGGGCGGCCTGGAAAAAGCAGACGACCTTGCCGTCGCGGGCGTAGGCGGGCATCCCGTACCACGTCTTCGGCACGAGCGCGGGCGCGGTGGCGGCGACGAGCGCGTGGAGCCCTTCGGCGAGGATTCGGTCGGGCGGGGGCATCTCCGCGATCTTGTCGAGGACGTCGCGCTCGCCGTCAGCCCGGCCCGCTTTCGCTCGGGCTTCCGCCTTCAGCTCGCGGGCGCGCTCTTTCATTGCGGCGCGCTCGTCGGCGGTGAATCCGGTGTCTTTCTGGGTGGCCATGGGCGTCGGGGCGAGTGGATTAGAGCGGGCGTGTTGTGCCCGGCCGGACGGTACGGCAGACCCCGCGACGCCCCTCGGTCACCCCACTCGGCAGGCCAAAAACCAGACCATTAGCGGGTGTTTGGGCGCCGCTGAGCCGTGCCTCTGCCGGTGCGGGGCGTCTCGGAGTTGCCCGAGCCGGTCGCGCGGCGGACGGCCTCTTCGAGCAGACCGCGCCACGGCGGGCGCGCGGCGAAGGTCATCCGCTCTTTTGTCGTCGGGTGCTCGATGGTGAGACGCGAGGCGTGGAGGGCGATGCCGCGGCCGTCGCCGAGCGACGCCGGGGCGCCGTAGCGCAGGTCGCCCACGACGGGCGCGCCGAGGCCGGCGAGTTGGACGCGGATCTGGTGCGCGCGGCCCGTGATCAGTTCGATGCCGACGAGCGTCCGCCGGCCCTCGACCGCGAGCGGCTCCCACCGGAGGGCGGCGCGCTTGGCGTCCGTTGTACCCTCGGGGACGCGCTTGACGGTCCCGCGCTCGCCCTTGACGAGCCAGTCGACCTGTTCACCGCCGCCTTCAAGGCGCCCCTCGACGACGGCGAGGTAGCGCTTCTCGGTCTCGCGCCCGGCAAACTGGGCCGAGAGCCGGGCCGCGGCCTTAGACGTGCGCGCGAGAACCATGACGCCCGAAACGGGCCGGTCCAGCCGGTGCACGAGGCCGGCGAAGACGTTGCCCGGCCGCTCGAAACGGTCTTTGAGGTACGCCTTCGCGAGCGTCACGAGGTCCGCGTCGCCCGTCGCGTCGCCCTGGGCGAGCATGCCGGCCGGTTTGTCGACAACGAGCAGGTGGTTGTCGACGTGGAGCACGCCGAAGGGCGGCCCGAACGAGGGGTCGGTCACGGCGACGTGCCGAAGATGCGGTCGCCGGCGTCGCCGAGGCCGGGCCGGATGAAGGCGTTCTCGTCCAGCTCGCGGTCGAGCGCCGCCGTGAAGACGTGGACGTCCGGGTGGTACTCGGCGAGGCGGGCGACGCCCTCGGGCGCGGCGACGAGGCACACGAACGAGAGGTCGGTCGCGCCGCGGCGCTTGAGGTGGTTGATGGCGCCCGCAGCCGAGCCGCCGGTCGCGAGCATCGGATCCACGACGAACACGCGCGCGTCGCGGACGTGGCTGGGGACGTTCGAGTAGTAATCGACCGGGTCGTGGGTCTGTTCGTCGCGGTACATGCCGAGGTGGCCGATGCGCGCCTCGGGCACGAAGCGCACGAAGCCGTCAACAAGGCCGAGGCCGGCCCGGAGGACCGGGACCACGACGACTTCGCGGGCGAGGCGCACGCCGGCCGTTTCTTCGAGCGGCGTCCGGACCATCACCGGCTCGACGGGGAGCGAGCGCAGGGCCTCGTAGGCGAGGATGGCTGCGGCGTCGTTGAGCGTGCGCCGGAAGTCGCCGTGCGTCGTCTCGCGGTCGCGGAGGCGCGTCACGGCGCGCTGGAGGAGCGGGTGGTCGACGACGGTGATCACGGCGCGAGGGGAAGGGTGAAGGCAGAGTCGGGCCGCTCGCCGAGGAGCCGGCGGAGCTCGGCGGCGCGGGCCGACTCGGTTGGCGCGAGGGCGATGAACTGGCGGAGGTCGGCGCGGGCGCCGGCGGTGTCGCGGGCCATCGCCCGGGCGACGCCGCGGTCGAGCACGTGAATCGGGTTGCGCGGCGCCGCCGCGACGGCGCGGTCGAAGTCGGCGAGCGAGGCCGCCCAGTCGCCGGGGCGGAGGGCCTGCACGACGAACGCGCGCTGACTGTAGACCTGGTCGACCGGCGTCTGGTAGGCGTCGGGGGTGGCTTCGAGCAGCTCGGCGGCGACCGAGAGGTCCGCGAGGGCTGCGCGGGCATCGGCCTGAACCGAGTCCGCGGCAAAGCGAACCGACCGGCACAGGCCCCGAATGGCGAGCACGTCGGCGTTGGCCGGGTGGGCGGCGTCGAGGCTGTCGAGTCGCGCGAGGCCTACGCTCACGCGGTCCGACGAGCACGCCGTGAGCGCGGACTGGATGTCGGACGGCTCGACAGCCGACACGTCGGGGGTGCTTTGGCACCCGCCGAGCACGGCGGCACTGAGCATAGCGACCGCGATAAAACGAGACACGGGCATCACAGCGACGTGGGATCGACCTCGACGAGGCGCCCGCGGACGAGCGCGAGCGTCCGTGCGGGAAAGGGCTTGACGAGGCGGTAGTCGTGGGTCGCCTTGAGGAAGGCCGTTCCCTGGCGGTTGAGGCGCACGAGGAGCTTCTGAATCTCGTCGGCGACGCGCGGGTCGAGGTTGCCCGTCGGCTCGTCGGCGAGGACGAGGACGGGGTCGTTCGCAATGGCGCGGGCGATGCAGGCGCGCTGCTGCTCGCCGCCCGAGAGCTCAGACGGGCGCGCCTTCGCGCGGTGGCTCAGGCCGACCTGCGCGAGCGCGTTCATCGTCCGGTCGCGGACGTCCTTGCCAGTCTTGCCGGTCGCGTGCAGTGCGAAGGCGACGTTGTCGTAGGCCGAGCGGTCCGGGAGCAGCTGGAAGTCCTGGAAGACGATGCCGAGGCTGCGGCGCAGGAACGGAATGTCGGCCGGCCGCGCCGTGTCCGACGAGAACGTCCCGACGCGGGCGACGCCCTGGTCCGGCCGGAGCTCCATGTAGAGCAGCTTCAGCAGCGTGCTCTTGCCCGAGCCTGTCGGCCCGATGAGGTAGGCCATCTCGCCGCGGCCGAGCGTGAGGTTGAGGTCCGAGGCGACCTCGACGCGCGCGCCCCCGGGCTCGGTGTAGCCCACGGCGACATGGCTCAGTTCGACGAGCGGGCGCTCGGCGGGCGGCGCGGCAGACGGCGCCGCAGGCGCGTCAGAGATGCGTTCGACGGTGGGCTCCACGGCGGACCGGGCAGGGGCCGGCAAGGTACGGCGAGCGTCCGGGGCGCGTCCTACCTGTCGACCGCCGGGTCCCAGAGGTGGCCCGCGAGGTCGACGCGCCCGTCGTCCGTAAACGCAACGCCCTCGGCGCGCAGGCGCTCCTCCATCACGGTCGGCGTCTCGAAGTGCAGGCGGCCCGTGAGCGCGCCCTCGCGGTTGACGACGCGGTGGCACGGAACCGCAAGCGGATCGGACGAGGCGGCGACGGTCTTGAGCGCCCAGCCGACCGTCCTCGCCGAGCGGCCCATGCCGAGGTGGCGCGCGAGGTGGCCGTACGTCGAGACGCGCCCCGGCGGGATGCGGGCGACGGTCGCGTAGACGCGCGAGAAGAAGTCGGACGGGGCGGGGTCGGGCATCAGGGCGGCAGGCATGCTGGGAAGGTAGAGAATGCCGGCTCCGGTTCAGGCAAGACGCGCCGCTGCCGATACGCGGATGTGTTGCCTTCCCCTCCGCTCCGTTGGCGACTCCGCCCTCCCGTCCCGCCCCCCCCGCTCCCGCGTCGGCCGTCGCCCCGGCATGGATCGCACGGCCGCGGCTACCGGACGCACGACCGCCGGATAGCCGCCCGCGCGTGCTCATCGCCGACGACGACGGGGTGACGGTACGCGTGCTGCGCCACCGCTTCGAGCGCGACGGCCTCGCCGTCGAGACGGTCGAGGACGGGCTCGATGCGCTCGCTGTCCTCGTGGCAGCCCCACCGGCCGTCGCGCTCGTCAACGTGGCGCTCGCGGGCGTAGACGGCTTCGAGGTGCTCCGGCGCTTGCGCGCCGGCGAGGCGGGCCCGCCAGACCTTCCGCTGGCGCTGATGGGCTGGTCCGGCAACGATGCGCTTGTCGTCCGCGGGTTCGCGCTCGATGCCGACGACGTCGTCGTGCGGCCGTTTTCGCTCGCCGAGGTCAGCGCCCGCATCCGGCGACTCGCCCGCCGCGCACGCCCGGCCCGATGACGGCGCTCCACCTTGTGCTCCTCCTGCTCGTCGGTGTGACGGCGTGCGCGGTCCTGTTCGCGGTTACAGCCCTCGTGCTGCACGTCCGCGGCGAGCGCGCCGAGGCCCGGCAGACCGCCCGCGCCGCGCGCTGGGAACCTGTTCTGCTCGACGTGCTCGTGGGCGACGTCGAGCCCGGCGTCTTTGCCGAACGCTTCGTGCGCCGGCACCACGGCCCCGCGCTCGCGCTCGCAGCGACGTACGCGCTCCGCCTCGACGGCGAAAGCCTCGCGCGCCTCGGCGAGGCGATGGCGCCGCTGCTGCCGCGCGCCCGCGCCCTGCTGCACGCTCGGCGGTCCGACCGCCGGG
>DASVSE010000190.1:0-3846 GCA_036388235.1 Rubricoccaceae bacterium
CCCATCCCGTGCACGAGCACGACGAGGTCGCGCGGTGGCCCGTCCGCCTGCGCCGGTGCGAGCGTCGTACATCCGCAGAGGCAGCAGAGGCCGACGGCGAGCGCGAGCACACGCGTCATTCGGCTCGCTCGAACACCAGGAAATGCTGCTGCGGGAGGTCGTCGCGGTTCTCGACAAAGCGGAAGCCGGCCCCCTCGACCTCGCGTCGCACCTGCTCCTCGGTCATCTTGTGCAGCTCGCGGATCGGCACGTTCGGGTCCTCGGCGCGGTACTCGACGAGCACGACACGCCCGCCCGGGCGTGTGGCGCGGTACAGCGCATCGAGCATCTCGCGTGGGAATGCGAACTCGTGGTAGCTGTCTACGAGCAGGCTCACGTCCACGGACGCGTCGGGCAGGTTGGGGTTGCTCTCGGTGCCCAGGACGGGCTCGACGTTGCGCACGCCCTCGCGCTCGGCGCGCGCCTCGACGATGGCGAGCATCTCGCGCTGGATGTCGACGGCGTAGACACGTCCCTCCGGGACTTCATTGGCCAGGCGGAACGTGAAGTAGCCCGTCCCGGCCCCAAGGTCAGCCACGACCGCATCGGGTGGCAGGTCGAGCGCGCGCAGCAGGATATCGGGCCGCTCCTCCAGGGCCCGGTCGTCGCGTTCAAGCCAGGCCGCGCCGCGGTGGCTCATCACGCGCGCGATCTCGCGCCCCATGTACCGCCGGCCCGTCCCGTCTGCCGACGCCGTCCCCTGGTCGTAGAACGCGCTTCGGGTCATCGGCCGACCCGGCGGAGCAAGCTCTGACGCCGCTGTAGGGGCCGAGTGGGGCGCCGGGGCGACGCCAGACGCCGCGGGCGGCGTCTGGGCCTGGCAGCCAGCGGCCACAACCAGCAGAGCAAAGGCCAGCACAGGGCGAGCGGTCATCAGAGGAGGGGTTTAACGATGAGCCGCGACCGAGGGCCGGTAAGTCACACCAGCCCACGGCCACTGGCGCCAGTGCGGCGTCGCTCAGGCATTCGGGAAGCCGGGCGCCGGAATCCCGGACCCCACGCCCGGGCCCGGCCCACGCAGCTCGACCGGAGGGCCTGCCTTTCGCTTCGCGCGGAGGTTGAGCGTCTCCACGAAGAGCGAGAACGCCATCGCACCGTAGATGTAACCCTTCGAAATGTGCTGCCCGAACCCTTCGGCGACGAGCACGAAGCCGATCATGAGCAGGAACGACAGCGCGAGCATCTTCACCGTCGGGTGCTTCTGAATGAACGTCGAGATCGCGCCGGCCGAGACCATCATGATGCCGATCGCGATCACGACGGCGAGGATCATTACCCCGACCTCGTCCGCCATCCCGACGGCCGTAATGACGGAGTCGAGCGAGAACACCAGGTCCAGGAGGAGAATCTGGAAGATGACGGACCCAAACGTGGCCGCCTTGCCGCCGGCCTCGGCGTGGCCGTCATCCCCTTCGAGCTTGTTGTGGATCTCGTGCGTGCTCTTGTAGATCAGGAACGCGCCGCCGAGAATCAGGATGAGGTCGCGCCCCGTCACGCCCGCCACCTCGGCAGCCCCAAATGGGAGCGAGAACAAAGTCGCCGTGAGGCTCATCACCCAGCCGATGGCGAGCAGGAGCGCGATGCGGCCGAACATGGCCAGCCCGAGGCCGATCGAGCGGGCGCGGGCCTGCTGCGCGACCGGCAACCGGGCGGCGAGGATCGAGATGAAGACGACGTTGTCGATCCCGAGGACGATCTCGAGCGCGGTCAGCGTGCCGAGAGCGACCCATGCGGAGGGGTCAGAGAACCAGTCGAAGTGTGTGGCGAACCAGTCGAGCATGGAGCAGAGAGAAGGCGGCGGGAGGCGGATTCTACGACGGGCGCGCCCGGGAGGGCGCGGCGGCCCGGTATCTTCGCCGTCCGTCCCCGACCCGTTCCCCGATGGCTGAAACTCTTGCCCCCCCCGCCGACCCGCTCGCCCACTACCCGACGTGGGCCCGCGAGCTCGCCCGGCGCTACTTCACCAAGACGATCAACCAGTTTATCCTGCACGGAAACGTGCGGGACCTCGTCGCGGCCGAGACCGACGCCGGGGCGGACGGCGCGCCCGGCCGCGCCTATGTGCCACTTCGGCAGTTTCTCTCCGAGGACCTCTTTGCCGGCCGCGACCTCGTCGTGTTCTACGACCGCTCGGACGGCATCCACTTTCTCGACGCCGAGAGCCGCCGCGACTTTGCGCGCGCCGTCTCGGGCTACGACACGCTCTTCGGCACCGACTTCGCCAAGCGGATGCCCAAGGACCCGCCGCGCGTCTTTGCCCTCCTAGACAACTACTTCCGCCTCCGCCTCGCCGACGGCAAGCGCGTCGCGTGCGTCATCGACTACGCCGAGACGGTCGTCCCGATGTCCGAGGCGGCGAGCTATTCGTCCGAGGACCGCGCCGCGCTCGTCACGCTCCAGAAGTGGGCCCACGACCCGGCGCTTCTCAAGGCCGACTTTACGCTCGTCCTCATCGCGGAGAACCTCAACGACCTCTCGCGGCCGTTCATCCAGAGTCCGTACAACGCCGAGCTCGAGATCACACTGCCGGACCACGCTCAGCGGACGGCCTTCATCGAGTGGTTCCTGTCGGACGGCGGCCCGTCAGGCACGGGCGCCCGGGCGCGCTACACGGCCCTCTCCGACGTGCCGGACCTCGCCCTCGCTCAGAACACGGCTGGGCTTGGATACGTCCAGCTCCGCTCCATTCTCGCCGATGTCCTCGAAAACCAGCGCCGCCTGACGTTCGAGACCCTGTCGGACAAAAAGAAGGAGCTCATCGAAGCCGAGGCGTACGGCTTGCTCGAGTTTGTCGAGACCGAGTTTGGTCTCGACACCGTCGCCGGGCACGGCGAGGCGAAAGCGCACCTCCGGGCGGCGGCCGAGGCCATCAAGACAGGCCGCTCGGACGTCATGCCGATGGGCTACCTCGTCAATGGTCCCGTCGGGACGGGCAAGACGTTCCTCATCACGAGCTTCGCGGGCGAGATCGGCATCCCGATGGTGATGCTGAAAAACTTCCGCTCCCAGTGGCAGGGCGTGACCGAAGGCAACCTCGAAAAGATTCTCACCCTGCTGCGGGCCATGAACCCCGTCGCCGTGATGATCGACGAAGCCGACGCCGCGCTAGGAGATCGCTCCAGCCAAGGTGACTCGGGCGTTTCCAGCCGCGTCTTCGGGCAGATCGCGCAGGCGATGTCCGACACGCGCTTCCGTGGCAAGATCATTTGGTTCCTCCTCACCGCCCGGCCGGACCTCATGCCAGTCGACCTCAAGCGGCAGGGCCGCGCCGAGGAGCACCTTGCCCTGTTCTACCCCTCTACCCGCGAGGACCGCGAGGAGCTTCTCCGCGTGATGATGAAAAAGACCGGCGTGGACGTCGCGCCGGACCAGATCCCCGAAGCACTTCTCGACGGGGCAAGAACCTACTCGGGCGCCGATATGGAGGCGCTGCTGACGCGCGCCAAGTTCCGCGCAGCGACGGACTCGCACCCGACCGCTGCGCCGGCCGACACAACTTCCGCCGCAACCGACGCGGCTGCGGCTCTGGCCGAAGGGGCCGCGGTAGTCGAAGCCTCGGTCGCTGACGCATCGGCCGCTGAGGCGCCGAGTGACACGCCGCAGGACGGCGGAGCTACGTCTTCGCCCGCTCCTCCAGAGTCAGCTCCGGGAACCGTGACTCGAGCCATCCTCGAGTCGGTGGTCAACGACTTTCTCCCGCCGACCTATCCACTTCAGGTGGAGCTACAAAACCTCGTCGCCGTCATGGAGTGCACGAGTCGATCGATGCTGCCCGAGCGGTTCCGGTCGCTGGACCGCGAGGCGACC
>DASVSE010000191.1:0-5385 GCA_036388235.1 Rubricoccaceae bacterium
GACGAGATGGCCGCCGTCCACACGCCGATCTCGCTGCGGACCGGCCCGGGGCAGGTCCAGCGCGTGTTCTACGGTGAGAGCCCGCTCGCGCGGCTGATCCGCCTTTTTCCGTTCGTCCAGCTTGCTGTCGTCGGGCTGTTCGTGCTCGTGGGCTATCTCGGCTTCTCCTACGTCCGCCGTTCGGAACAGTCCAGCCTGTGGGTCGGGATGGCGCGCGAGGCCGCGCATCAGCTGGGCACGCCCCTGTCGTCGATCATCGGCTGGGTCGAGCTGCTGCGCCTCGGCGACGACGCCCCGCCCGCCGAGATGGTCGCCGACGAACTCGAGCGCGACGTGGACCGCCTGAAGCGCGTCGCCGACCGCTTTGAGAAGATCGGTTCGACCTCGGCCCTCGTCCCGACACCGCTCGGGCCGGTCCTCGAAGCCGTCGCCGATTACATGCGACCGCGCGTCTCGGCGGCCGGCGGCGTGACGCTGAGCGTCGACTCCGAGGCCGGGCTGGCCGCCATGCTCAACGCCGATCTGTTCGAGTGGGTCGTCGAGAACCTGACCAAGAACGCGCTCGACGCGATGGAGGGCGTCGAGCCGCCCCGCGGCGGCCATCGCGTGGACACGACGGCCGCACTCGAAGGCGGGCGCGTCGTCGTCCGCGTCCGCGACACGGGCAAGGGCATGGACCGTGCGACGGCCCGCCACGTGTTCCGCCCGGGCTTCTCGACCAAACGCCGCGGCTGGGGGTTGGGCCTGAGCCTCGCGCGGCGCATCGTCGAGTCCACGCACGGCGGAACGCTTACGGTCGAGGCGACGCGCCCTGGGGGCGGGACCACCTTCCGGATCGAGCTCGACCCGACCGGCGACGAAATCTTGCTGCCCGGCTGAACGGCGCGATCCCCTCCGTGCAGTCTCACTCGATGTCCTCAACGGCCTCGTCCGGGTCATCCGGCCGACCGATTGTCCGCCAGCGCTTCTGTTGCGTGTTCTTGTACTCCGTCTCGACGGTTTCCAGGATGCCGAGGTAGCTCGCGTAGCGCTGTTCCGTAATCGTCTTCGCCTCAACGGCGTCGATGACGCAGCAGCCCGGCTCGTGGACGTGCGTGCAGTTCGGGAAGCGGCAGTCCGGGATGAACGGCCGGAACTCGACGAAGTAGCCGCCGAGTTCGGTCGGCGACATGTCCCAGATGCCGAACTCGCGCACGCCCGGCGTGTCGGCCACCCAGCCACCCGCGGCCTCGTAGAGCGTTGCAAACGTCGTCGTGTGCCGCCCCTTCTGTGTCCGCTCTCCGATGTGCGACGTCCGCAGCCCGAGTCCGGGCTCGACGACGTTGAGCAGGCTGGACTTGCCCACACCCGACGGCCCCGACACGACTGAGATGCCGCTCCCGAGCGCCTCGCGGAAGGCGTCCACGCCCTCGCCCGTCTCGGCGCTCGTGACCAGGACCGGGTACCCGAGGTCGCGGTACAGCCCGGACCAGAACGCCATCGCCGTTTGCGCCCGCGGCTCCGACACCATCAGGTCGGCCTTGTTGAGCACGAGCCCCGCCGAGACGTGACGCGCCTCTGCGGCCACGAGAAATCGGTCCACGAACCCCGGGTTGAACTTCGGGCCGAAGACCGACTGCACGCACCACGCCATGTCCACATTCGCCACGATGACGTGCTCACGGACGGCCCCGCGGCCGCCGGCGGCGCGCCGCGAGAGCTGGTTGTGCCGGGGCCGGATCGCGGTCACGAGGGCCGTCTCGTCGTCTTCCATCCGCAGCTCCACGCGGTCGCCGACGGCGAGGGGGTTCGTCTCGTCGATGTCGAGTGCGTCCAAGCGAAAGCGGCCGCGCGCCCGGGCGCGCACGTCGAGGCCCTCGTCGGTCCGGACGTTGTACCAGCTGCCCGTCGAGCGGATGACGAGCCCGTCGATGAGGCGGTGGGCGGGGGGGGGCGTGGCTTCGGACATCGGGAACGCGTGAAACTCCGGGTCGGGGGGGCCGTCGAACGCCGTCGAACGCTCGCGGCTCCACGCCGCACCTCAATGCCCACGCCCCGCCCCGGCGCCTCGCGCCCCTCCTTCGACGACGTCCGCGCCGCCTTCGACCGCCTCGGCACGTCCGACAAAGCCGCCTTCGTCCTCGAAGCGACCTTCGGCACGATTGGGCAGGCCGTCTCCGAGACCGGCCGCCGCGTCGCCGACGCCGTGTCGAGCCTCGACCTCGACGGCCTCTTCCGCGATCCGCTCCGTCCGCCGTCGCCCGACGCCGCCCCGCCGAGCACGCCGCCGTTCGACGACGAGCCCCCGGCCCGCCCCTCCCGCTCGCGCCGCAACCCCGGCGTCCCGCCCGGGCCCGACGGGCCGCCTGCGCTCTAGTGGCGGGCTGGTTAGAACGCTTCGAGGGGGCCGGCCTCGTCGGCCGGGTCGGGCTGCTCGCGGGCGGCGCCGTCCGCCTCGCTGCGACGGCCGCCGAGAAGGCCATCGACCGCGCGGCCTCGATCGCCGTCGAGGCACAGACGGCCTTTCGCAAGGAGATGGACCCGAACGTCTCGGACGCCACCATCCTGGACGAGACCGACGAGCGCCCGGCTCGGCGCTAGGTTGCCGTGCCGCCGCGCTTCGATGCCTGCCTTCCACGCGTTTGCCATCCTCGCTGCAGTAGCGCTTGCCGCCCCCACGTCGGCCCAGCCCGCAAGGGGTGATCAGGTGACCTTCGGGGCCACACCGGCGACGTTCGGCACGTGGTCCAGCTACAGCACGACGCTCCGCGGCACCTCGTCGCGTATGAGCAGTCTCGGGGAGGTCCAGCTACGCTCGCACCGCGTTCTGTCAGACTTCAACCAGGTGCTTGTCCGGCTCGGAGCCGTCTACGCCGTTCCGCGCGGGCCGCGGCTGATGCAGGGCGTCGTGGTCTCGCGCACGGGCGAACGCGGGCCGTCAAACCGCGGCACGACTGAGTTCAGGCTCCATCAGGACGCGACCTTTGCCGCCACGGTGAGCCGTGTCCGGCTCTCGCAACGCCTCCGGGTCGAGGAGCGCTGGATCGGCGATGCGCCGCTGCTGATCCGCGGGCGCGCCCAGCTCACGGCCGTCGTGCCCATCTCGGGCGACGGTCCATTTGATTTGTCGGCCTCGGTCGAGCCCTTTCTGCGCGGCCCGGGCCGTGGCGCTGAGCCCGTCTTTGACCGCGTCCGCCTCTACAGCGGGCTCGGCGTCCGCCTCTCGCCTGCGCTCACCGTCCGCGGAGGCCTCGTGCTCGAACAGTCAGCTGCCGGACCCGACTGGCAGGCGCTCATTTCGGTCCACCACGGGATCACGCTCGCCGCCGACGGACCCGGGCAGTAGCCCCGCTACCGCACCACGACGATCCGCACGGCCTCTGCCGCGCCGCCCGCCGTCAGGCGCGCCGAGTAAACACCCGGCGGAACGTCGCGTGCGTCCCACCGGACGGCGTGCGCTCCCGCGCCGTGCTCACCCGAGGTCAGCAGCGCCACCGTCCGGCCGAGCCCGTCGACAACCGTCACCTCGGCCGGACCTGCTGCGGCCAGTTCGAACCGGATCTCGGTCGCGCCGCGCACTGGGTTGGGGAATGCGGCCAGCCCGGACGTGGACGCAGGCGAGGTCTCGCCTGCCAGCCCGCCCGGCATCCCCACGGCGCGCACCAGGAAGGCCCCCGGGAAGGGCGGCGTGATCCGCGCCCCGTACGGCGCCGACGCCAGATTGTCGATCACGGCTGCAATGCTGTCGGCGTAGAAGATCCAGGATTGCCCGCTCGGTGCGTTCGGGTCCAGCCGCGCCGGCCTGTCCTGCCCGCCGAGCAGCTCGACGCTCGCCCCGACGAAAAAGCCGGCCCCGACCGGCGCAAAGCCGACCGGGACGGTGATGACGTCCGTCCCCACAATCGGCCCCGGCACCGTTGCCCGCGCAACCGCCCGCGCGTTCCGCGGATCCCCGTCGCCGTCGTCGTCCGAGAGCACCCAGACCGTCACCGGGTTGGCGCGCGACGGGAACGTGTTGCCGAACGCGACGGACACCGACGTGATCGCCTCGCCCCCCGGCTGCCGGAGGTAGTAGTTGCCCCAGAGCATGTCCGGGTTGAAAGTCGACGGCGGGCCGATGTTCTGGGACCCCGAGCCGCCGTCGTACTGGTACGTCACCGGCTGGGCCGAGGCCGCCGAGGCGACGGCGAGTGCAAAGAGGAGAGACCGGAGCATCGGACACGCAGGGCGGGTGGGCACCCAAACCTACGGCGGCCCGCCCGTGACCGGCATGGAGCGTTGACAACCACCGAGCCCGCCACACCATGCGAACAGGGTTTCCGACGAGGCGATTCGGCTCCGCAGCCCTGTCCCTGCCAACTCGGGAGCCCCGCCCGTCTGCGTCGGTACCATCCAGCGCCCCTCCCGATCCGCACCGATGCCCGACGTCCGCCCCGACCCGCTCGCCCTCCCTGACGCCCTCGACGCCCGCCTCGGCGCCCCCGGCCAGTTTCCGTTCACGCGCGGCGTCTACGAGACCATGTACCGCGAGCGCCTCTGGACGATGCGCCAGTACGCCGGCTTCTCGACGGCTGAAGCCTCGAACGAACGCTACCGGGCCCTCATCGCCGCCGGCACGACGGGCCTCTCCGTCGCCTTCGACCTCCCGACCCAGATCGGCTACGACGCCGACGACAAGGAGGCCGAGGGCGAAGTCGGCAAAGTCGGCGTGTCCGTCTGCTCCATCGACGACGTCCGCCGCCTCTTCGATGGCATCCCCCTGGAGAGCGTCACGACGAGCATGACCATCAACGCGACCGCCCCAGTCCTGCTCGCGCTCTACGTCGCTGTCGCGAAGGAACAGGGAGCGGACCTGGCGCGCCTCGGCGGGACAATCCAGAACGACATCCTCAAGGAGTACGCCGCGCGCGGGACCTACATCTACCCGCCGCGCCCCTCCATGCGACTCATCACCGACGTGTTCGCGTGGTGTGCGGCCGAACTCCCGCGCTGGAATACGATCTCGATTTCGGGCTACCACATCCGCGAAGCCGGCTCGACCGCGGCCGAAGAACTCGCCTTTACGCTCGCCGACGGCATCGCCTACGTCCAGGCGGCGGTCGACGCTGGGCTCGACATCAACTCGTTCGGCCGCCGGCTGTCGTTCTTCTTCAACGCCCACAATGACTTTCTCGAGGAAGTCGCCAAGTTCCGCGCCGCGCGCCGGATGTGGGCACACATCATGCGCGACCGCTTCGGCGCCACCGACGAGCGCGCGATGATGCTCCGGATGCACGTCCAGACGGGCGGCTCCACGCTTCAGGCGCAGCAGCCACTCGTCAACGTCGCCCGCGTGACCGTACAGGCACTCGCCGCCGTTCTCGGCGGGACTCAGTCGCTCCACACGAACGGCTACGACGAGGCCCT
>DASVSE010000192.1:0-1588 GCA_036388235.1 Rubricoccaceae bacterium
GCCGATCGCCGCCAGCGCCTCGGCCGTGATCTGCTGCCGCGGCGACGTCGCGACGAGACGCCGCACGATCGGGTTGCGCCCGACGAGGAAGAGCGCCTGCCGGATCTCGGGCGCGAACAGGACGACGACGGCGAGCACGAACACATCGCCGACGGCGCCGAAGAGCGTCGTGAGCGTCGTCAGCCCGAGCAGCCGCACGACCGTGCTGACGACCGTCAGGATCAGGAGCGCGACCGCAATCTGAACCGCGATCGTGCCCCGGATGAGTCGGTAGGCCTGGTAGATCAGGATCGCCGTCAGGACCACGTCCAGCACGTCCAGCCACGTCACGGGCAGGAAGCCGATCTCGAACAGGGCCGCGGCGAGGATCACGGTGCGTCGGGGCGGCGCGCTGCGGCGACGGCGGCGAGTGTGCGCAGCAGCTCAGCCGTCGGGCGCACGTCGTGTGTGCGGACCAGACTTGCGCCGCCGAGGACGGCCTGCGCCGCGAGCGCGAGCGATCCAATCAGGCGGGCGCCGACGGGCGCCGGCGCGTGCGCATTTCCGAGCACGACCCCGACCGTGTGCTTGCGCGAGACGCCGACCATCACGGGCCGACCGAGGTCGTGGACCAACCGCGCCGTTTCGCCGATGAGGCACAGGTTCTCGGCCGGCGTCTTGCCAAACCCGAATCCGGCGTCGACGACGATGCTGCGCACGCCGCACGCCTCGGCTGCTGCGACCGAGGCGGCGAGGCCGTCCAGAACCGTCTCCACGATATCGCGAGGGCTAGCAGTCGGGGCGGGCGTGGGCGCCTCGTGGGGCATCGCTCCGGGCCGGCCGGCCGAGTGCATCACGATGAGCGGCGCGCTGTAGTCAGCGGCCGCCTGTGCCGTCCCCGTCCCGTCGCGAAGGCCGTAAACGTCGTTGACAAGGTGCGCTCCGGCTCGCAGCGCGGCTCGGGCAACGGGCCCTTTCGACGTGTCAACAGAGACGAGCAGGTGAGGCAGCGCCCGCACGATCGCCTCGATGACTGGCACGACGCGGTCCGTCTCCTCGTCAATGCTCACGACGGCCGCACCCGCCCCGTACGCCACACCGGCAGGCCGCGTCGACTCGCCACCGACGTCGACGAGGGTCGCGCCCTCACGCTCCATCTCGGCCGCGCGGTCTACGGCCGCCTGCACGCTCGTGTACCTCCCGCCGTCCGAGAACGAGTCCGGGGTGACGTTGAGAACGCCGACGACGTGCGCCGGCCCGCCGAGACCTTGCGGTCGCGCGTCCAGCATCCGGCCGCGGCAGTCGAGCCGCCAGGGGGCGTCGGAGAGCGCGGCGACGGGAGGCATAGCGGGGCGGGGTAGGCCGGAAGCTAGCCCCGAGGCACGGCACGCCCCGGCGAGCACTGTGTGCCACGCGGGGCGGCACGCAAGATGGCCTGATGCTTGTGGGACCCGCAGGCGGATTCCTCACGTAAACCGGACGGTTCCAGGCCCCGCGCTGTGCGTTGGACTCGGGACCGCCCCCGCTCACGCCCCCCGGCCCGCGCTCCCTCCAGGCGATGTATATCCCCCGTACCCAGCGCATGCTGGACCAGTACTTGCTGGAGATT
>DASVSE010000193.1:0-10725 GCA_036388235.1 Rubricoccaceae bacterium
TCCTGCGTCTCGACGAATGTCACGGTCGTCGGGTTGAGGACAAAGTCGAACGTGTAGTACCGTGAGGCGTTGACCGACGCGTCGGGCGTCGCCGGAGCGTTCTGGTAGTAGCTCCGGATCTGGACCTTGGCGTAGCCCGCGCCGTCGGCCGTACGGACGAGGACCGTGCGACCGGCCGTCGGGAGGATCAGGTTCGTTCCCGTCCCGGTGTACGTGTACCAGTTCGGAGTCGTGGTGCGCGTGATCGCGCCGAGGTAGCCGTCGAGCGGAGCGGTCGCCACGTCGACGAATGCCGATTCGAGCACCTGGATGCCGCCGAGGCTGGGGCCCGATCCGCTCCCGTTGGCGATAATGTCGGTGCCGCGGAAGCCGATGTCCCACGCGCCCGAGGTCGAGTCGGAGCGGTCGGTCTCATTGGAGCCGAGGACGAGGCTGTTCGTCCGGAGCGAGTACAGGGCGAAGCGGCCCGTTGCGACGGGGGCGCCGGTCGTCGGGTTGCGGCCCGTGGTCGGGTCGGCCGCGACGTTGGTGGCCGTCTGGACCGAGAGGTCGACGGGCGTGACGGGGTCGACTGTGTCGCAGGCCGAGAGGGTGAGGCCCGCGAGGGCGACGGCGAGGAGTGAACGGAACATCGGGGGGTTGAAAATGAAAACGGGAGAGCAAAATGCCGGGCCGTGTGACGGGGAGTCTCGGGCCGCGGCGTCCGCGTTCGTTAGAACGAGAGGTCGAGCGACGCGTAGACGCGCCGGCCGGCGAGCGCCGGCTGCAGGTCGGGCTGCGTGGTGCCGAAGGCGTTGTCGAGGCCGAGTTGCACGCGGGCCGTGCGCGCGATGCGGCCGAGCTGCAGGTCGCGGCTGATCGTCGCATCCCAGATCGCGGTCGCAGGGATGAACTCGTCGCCGCGCGTGGCGAACTCGTTGCCGTCGAGGTCGCGGAGGGACGTCCGGCTGCGGAGGCGGCCCCGGACGGATGCGGTCCAGCCACCGGCCGTGTAGGCCGTCCGGATCGTGCCCTGGTGCGTGGCCCGGCCGAAGAGGTTGGTGTAGTCGCCGAGCGTAGCCCGCGCCTCGCGGCCACTCTCGTCGCGGACGAAGACGCGCCCGTCTCGAATGCGGTCGACGACGTCGAGGTCGCGGCTGCGGAGCCACTGGTAGCCCGCGCCGAGCGTGAGGCCCGCGAGCGGCGCCGCGGTCACGTCCGCCGTCACGCCCTCGGTCCGGACGCGGTTCAGGTTGCGGTAGCTGTAGATCGGCCCGCCGTCGCGAATCTGCGCAAAGGGCTGGACGTCGATGAGGTCCGTGACCGCGTTGCGGAAGCCGCCGACGGTGAGCTGGAGGCCGCGCACTGGCTCGGTCACGACTTCGGCGTTGAGCGCAACCGACGACTCGGAGCGGAGGTCGCCCTGCGCCGCGGGGTCTAGGTAGACCGCTCCCAGCCGGCCCTCCGCCTGTAGCCGTTCGAAGGCCTCGCCGATGCGCTCCGTTCCGTAGACGACGTATCCGCCCGCTCCGTTGGTGAACGACAGATAGAGCTGGCGTGGGTCCGGGGCGCGGAAGCCCGACCCGACCGACAGGCGCAGCCGGGTGCGGTCGGAGGGGCGCAGCAAGACGGCCACGCGGGGCGTGACGCGCGCCCGGACGGCGCTGGGCGCGTCGAGGCGTGCGGAGACGTTGACGGCCACGAGCCGGCTCGGCTCCCAGTCGTGCTGGACGAAGCCGAACAACGTGTGCTGGCGCGGCGCGTCGCTGCCGTAGCGGTTGCCGCCGATGGCATCGCGGAAGGCGCCGGCGCCGACGAGCGTCCGCTGGGTCGTGCTCCACAGCGCCGAGAGGCGGGCCTCGGCCTTGACGAGCGACAGGTCGAAGCGGTCGTCGAACGTGTTCTGGCCCGTCGTCCGGTTGACGATGTCGGTGTCGAGGCGGTAGTTCGAGACGTAGCCCGTCGCCGTGCCCGCCAGCGTCGCACCGCCGACGCGCCCGAAGCGATGCGTGAGCTCGGGATGGACGCTCCAGTCCGTCCGGCGCTCGGTCTGGTCGATGGGCGACACGTTGCCGAGGGCGTCGGTGAAGCCGTAGCTCTGGTCGAGCGTGCCACTCGTTGTGCGGCCGCCGAGCGTGAGGGCCGTCCGCTCGCCGAGCGCGATGCTCGCGCGGAGGTCAGCCGTGGACTCGCCGACCGCAGGCGTCGTCGGGCCGAACACGTCGGGGTTGAGGTCGTAGCCCTCGGTCGCGAAGCGGTCCAGCGTGAGGCGCAACCCGAGCGGACCGCCGCGCCACGCACCGGCGGTCTCGCCCTCGGCCGTGAAGGCGGTCGTGCCGAACGTGCCGGTCCGGGCGCGGAACCGGCCCCCCGGCGCTGTCGGCGTGCGCGTGACGAGGTTGATGACGCCCGCGAGCGCGTCCGAGCCGTAGAGCGACGACGACGGGCCGCGGACGATCTCGACGCGGTCTAAGCCGGAGATGGCGAGGCGCTTGAGATCCAGCACGCCTGCGTCGCGGCCGATGACGGGTTGGCCGTCGATGAGGATGAGCGTGTAGGCCGGGTCGAGGCCCTGCACCTGCACGCCCGATCCGAAGTCGTTCGTGATCGTCAGCCCCGGTACGTCCGCCAGGAGGTCTGTGAGGCGGAGCCGGCCGTCCGTTTCAGCGTCGCGGGCATCGACGACGGTCGTCGGGATGGCGACGTCTTCGAGCAGTTCGGCCGTCCGGGTCGCCGTGACGACGACGCGGCCGAGGGCGCGAGCGGTCGTGTCTGCTTCGGCCTCCGGCGTCTGCGCGCGCCCCGGGAGGGCGGCGGTGCCGGCGAGGGCGGCGAGCAGAAAGGGCCGGAGAGCGCGCATCGCGGAGATCGTTATCTGGATCGAGTCTACGGTACGCCCATTGTCACGGGTTCCGGCCACTCCGGCATCTCTTCCCGGCCTCTTCGAACGGACCTCACTCGGTGTCTCGCCGCACTTTGGTTCGTGGACTCAACGCGGTGCTGCCGCTCGACCGGCATGCCTCAGCAGAGATCCACACAACCTTCGCCCCTCGGTGGCGCCGCGTTCACGGCCCTGAACGGCCTCCTCGGTAGCTTCGAACCTTTCGTTCCCGACCCTCCCCGCCCGAGATGGAAACCGTCCGCACCCACGCCGAGACCGGCACGACCGGCAGCGTCCTTCAGGTCATCGGCCCCGTCGTCGACTGCGAGTTCCCCTCGGGAGCCGTGCCGCAGATCTTCGACGCGCTCGAGATCGCCCGCCCGGGCGACACGCCGCTCGTGCTCGAAGTGCAGCAGCACCTCGGCGAAAATCGCGTCCGGACCATCTCGATGGACTCGACCGACGGCCTCACGCGTGGGACTGAAGTGGTCGGGATGGGCCGGACGATCCAGATGCCCGTCGGCGAGAACGTCCGTGGGCGCCTCTTCAACGTCGTCGGGCAGGCCATCGACGGCCTGAAGGCGCCGGAGGTCAGCGAGTACCGCTCGATCCACGCCGAGCCGCCGCCTTACGACCAGCTCGCGACGAGCGTCGAGGTTCTGGAGACCGGCATCAAGGTCATCGACCTCATCCAGCCCTACGCCCGCGGCGGCAAGATTGGCCTCTTCGGCGGAGCGGGCGTCGGCAAGACGGTCCTCATCCAGGAGCTGATCAACAACATCGCCAAGGGCCACGACGGCATGTCCGTGTTCGCCGGCGTCGGCGAGCGCACGCGTGAGGGCAACGACCTCATGCGCGAGATGCTCGAGTCGGGCATCATCAAGTACGGCGACGCCTTCATGCACTCGCTCGAAGAGGGCTCGTGGGACCTCGACGCCGTCGACTACGACGCGCTCAAGGACAGCCAGGCGACGTTCGTGTTCGGCCAGATGAACGAGCCGCCGGGGGCCCGCGCCCGCGTCGCGCTCTCGGGCCTCACGCTCGCCGAGTACTTCCGCGACCAGGGCGGCAAGGACGTCCTCTTCTTCGTCGACAACATCTTCCGCTTCACGCAGGCCGGCTCCGAGGTCTCGGCGCTTCTCGGCCGCATGCCGTCCGCCGTCGGCTACCAGCCGACGCTCGCGACGGAGATGGGCACGATGCAGGAGCGCATCACGTCGACCAAGAACGGCGCCATCACGTCGGTTCAGGCCGTCTACGTGCCCGCGGACGACCTCACGGACCCGGCCCCGGCCACGACCTTCGCCCACCTCGACGCCACGACGACGCTCTCGCGCCAGATCGCGTCCCTCGGCATCTACCCCGCCGTGGACCCGCTGGACTCGTCCAGCCGCATCCTCTCGGCCGACGTCGTCGGCGAGGAGCACTACAAGGTGGCGCAGGACACGAAGGAGCTGCTCCAGCGCAACAAGGAGCTCCAGGACATCATCGCGATCCTCGGCATGGACGAGCTCTCGGACGAGGACAAGCTCGTCGTGCAGCGCGCCCGCCGCGTGCAGCGCTTCATGAGCCAGCCGTTCTTCGTCGCCGCCCAGTTCACGGGCGCCGAGGGCAAGTACGTCAAGGTCGAGGACACCGTCCGTGGCTTCAAGATGATCCTCGACGGCGAGGTCGACCAGTACCCCGAGAGCGCGTTCCTGTACAAGGGCACGATCGAGGAGGTCATCGAGGCCGGCGAGAAGATGCTCGCCTCCGCCGCGGTGTAGTTCCAGGAGTGGGCGTGAGGCGGGTGCTCCCGGCCTCACGTCCGACCCCGACTCCTCACTCTCGAAGTCCAATGGCCTCCCAGTCTCTCCTCGTCGAAATCGTCTCGCCGGACCGCGCCGCGTACCGCGGCGAGGCGCTCCGCTTCCGCGCGCCCGGCGTGGAAGGATCGTTTGAGGTCCTTCGCGGCCACGCGCCGATGCTCGCCGCCATCGGCGTGGGTACGGTCACCGTGACGACGCTGGCGGGCGAGCGCGTCTCGTTCACGACGTCGGGCGGCTTCGCCGAAGTCCTCGACGACCACGTGATCTTTCTCGCCGAGACGGCCGAGCCCGTCTCGGGCATCGACGTCGAGCGCGCCCGGGCTGCCGAGGCGGGTGCGCGCGAGCGCCTCGCTGCCGTCCAGAGCCCCGACGAGCGGGCCGCGGCGCAGGCAGAGCTCGACCGCGCCCGCAACCGCCTCCGCGCCTCGATGGGCCAGGTCTAGGCGAACGCCGGAAGGCAGACATGAGAACGGGCGGGCCTTCACGCGAAGGCCCGCCCGTTCTGCGTCACACCGAACGGGTTACCGCATCGCGGCGAGCGTCTCGGCGAGGCCGCGCAGGCGCTCGGCCGTGCGCGCGTCGGCGCGGGCGGCGCCGGCTGCGATGGCGGCTGAGGCCGTCTGGCGCGCCGCGGGCGTGGAGCTGTCGATGGCCTGGCGCGTCATCGCCACTTCCGTCGCCGTGAACACGCCGTCGCGCTCCAGCCCGTCGACGTAGGCGCGGGCCACGTCGGCCGTGGCGGGCCACGAGACGCGCGTCTGCGTCTGCGGGTTGAACGTCTCCATCTGGACCGCCTCGGCGGCCGCGATCTCGCTCGCCGTCAGGCCGTCGCCGGGGGCGAGGCGGAACACGTCCAGCCCGCGGCCGATCTCGCTCGCGTAGATGTAGCCGTTGTACCAGTAGACGGACCAGTAGCCGGCCGCGACGAGTTCGTCGGCGTCGACAGGGCCGCGGTCGAAGTAGGCGATCTCGACGGGGCGCGACGGGTTCGTGAAGTCGAACAGCGAGAGGCCGCCCTGGTACCAGGCCTGCACCATCAGGTCGCGGCCGGGCACGGGCACGATGGAGCCGTTGTGAGCGACGCAGTTCTCGGTCTCGGTCTGGGCCGCGGGGAGCTTGTAGTAGCCCTCGAAGTCCAGCTCGCGCGCGTCGGTGATGGAGAACAAGGCGTTCGCGCCCCACTCGGGGCGGTCCGTCGCGCGGCAGCGCGGGGCCGAGCCGCCGCCCCACTCGTCGGTAAAGACGACGCGGCGGCCGTCGTTGGAGAACGTCGCCGAGTGCCAGTAGGCGAAGTTGGAGTCAGCCGCGGCCGTGAGGCGCGTCGGGTTGGCCGGGTCCGAGATGTCCAGCAGGAGGCCGTAGCCGGCGCACGCGCCGCCAGCGAGGCCAACCTCGGGGAAGGCCGTGATGTCGTGGCACTGGTTGGGGCCTGGGCGCGGGCCCTCGGGCGTCGGACCGACCATCTGGGCGACGATGCCGGGGAGGGCCACGCGGAGCGCGGCGCTGTCGGCGGCCGTTGCGGCGCCGGTCCCGCCGCGCTGCTGGACGATGCCGGCGAGCATCTGCTGGACGTACATGTCGGGCACGACGATCTCCTCACCCTCTACGACGGCCGTGAACGCGCCTCGGCGGCGGGCCTCGGCGACGGCCTCGATGTCGGCCTGGGCCATGCCGTGCTCGGGCGCGCCGGCGAGGCCGAGCAGGAATCGCGGCGTCGCGACGATGGCCGCCGCTGCCGGGTTGGCGAGCGGCACGCGGATGACCTCGATGCGGAAGAGCGCCGAGGCGGGGTCGTCGAGCGGCGAGGCCGAGGAGCAGCCCGCAAGCTCCTCGCCGGGGCGGACGCGGCTCGTGCCCGAGACGTAGACGAACAGCTGCGACGGGTCCGCGGGGTCCGGGACGAGCGTGTGCGTGTGCGAGCCACGGCACGTCTGGACGGACGCGACCTGGCGCGGGTGCTCGACGTCCGAGATGTCCAGGATGCGGACGCCGCGGAAGCGCTCGGCGCTGACGGGCGCCTCGACGCCCTGCGCGCCGCAGTCGACGCGCCCGCGCGTCTCCTCGACGGACATGAACAGCAGGTTGCCGTGGACCGAGACATCGCCCTGGCCGCCGGGGCACTCGAGCGAGGCGCGCAGGCGCGGGGCCGCCGGGTCCGAGATGTCCCACATCTGGACGCCGCCGTAGTTGCCGACGATCATCAGGTCGCCGCGGAAGGCGAGGTCCGTGTTGGCGTAGCCAAAGTCGCCCGGATCGTCGGGGTTGAAGAAGCCGGCGGGGCGCGGGACGTGGGCGACGAGTTCGAGGCCGCGGATGGCCTGTCCGGCGTCGGTGAGGCCGGCGCTCAGGCCGACGCGCGGGTCGGGCGCCTGCGCCGAGACGGCGCCCGCAAGCAGGGCGACGAGTGGGAGGGCGAGGCGTGGAATGCGGATCGACATGGCAGGGACGCAGCGGGGCGTCAGAAGCGGGTGAGGAGGGTTTGCATGCGGTCGATCTCAGCCAGCTGATCGGCCTCGATGTCCGTGACGAGCGCGTAGACCTCGGAGGCCTCGGTCCCGCGGGGGGCGTCGAGGATGTCGCCGACCATCACGAGGGCGCCCCGGTGGTGCTGGATCATATACTCCAGAAAGAGGCGGTCGAAGTTGGCGCCCGAGGCGGCGGCGAGGCGCGCCATCTGGTCGGGCGTGAGCATGCCCGGCATGAGGTGGCCGGCGTGGGCGTCCGGGGCGGGCACGTTGGCACCGCGGCGGGTCAGCCAGCGCGCCATGCGGGCCATCTCATCGGCCTGCGAGATGCGGATGCGCTCGGCGATGAGCGTCACCTCGCGGCCCGCGCCACGGCCCGGGACGAGCGCGGCCATGGCGAGGGCCTGCGCGTGGTGCGGGATCATGCCCTGCATGAACACGACGTCAGGGCGCGAATCGGCGGCCATGGCGCCATGATCCATCGCGGCATGGTCCACTGCGGCGTGGTCTGTCGACCCGTGATCCATCGTCGCGTGGCCCGTCGGAGCCGTCGCGGTCGAGGGCGGCGGGGCGGCCGGGCGCGGACTCGCGCAGCCGGCAGCGAGCAGGCACAGGACGACGGTCCGGGCGGCAGGAGCGCGCATCTCGACAGGCGGTGGAGGACCGGCGAAGTTAGAGCCCCCGGCCCCGAAACGCGTATCTTGTCGCCTCGGGTTGAGCATGCACAGGACCGCCCTCCGGTGCGCGCTCCCCGAACCAGAGCGTCCGAGGGCCCGCCCCCTCGGGCGCTCGCTTTTTATGCGGCGTCGCTAGCCTGCGAGGCGTAGTGCGCGCGGATCCGCTGGGCCTCTTCCCACACCCGGCGGCTGTCGCGCCCGAACTCGGCCCACACATCTTCGAGTGCCTTGCTGCTTCCCCGGCTCGCGGTGGCCGGGGCCGTTCGGGCGACGACTGCGAACTGAGGGAGCTTCATCGCGACGGCATCGGAGCTCCGGTGATTATCCGGACGCGCTTTCCCGACATGAAACTCGAGGGCTCTGAGCTCGCGGCTCAGCTTCGAGACATGCTGATCTGCAGGATGGGCGCCGTGACGCAGGTAAAGGTCGAGAGCCAAGACAAGCTCGTCGCGCTCCCAGGGGATGTCAGGTGGAGCTGCCATTGGAAATGGGAGAGGGGGTACGCCCACAATAAGAACACACGCCTTGGTCCTGCGCCAAGGCGTGTGTTTTAGGTTTTAAGCGACGTACTCCTCAGGAGAGCACGTCTTTGAGCGTCTCGACGGCCTTCTTCATCGGCCCCATCGCGACGTCCGCTGGCGTCGGCGCGTTGAACGTGTACGGCGGCGGCTCGGCGAGCTTCGGGATATCGCCGAGCGGCTCCATGCGCTCGATGACCGAGAACTCGCCCTTGCCGTCGATCGACGGGCCCGACGTGTAGCGGCCCGGCTGCGGCGGCGTCCCGTCCGAGCGCGTGCCCATGAAGGCGTAGTCGAGGTTCATCTCGGCGACGTGGGGCGCCTGACGCTGCTCGGTCTCGGGGAACGAGCCCGGGACCGGTGTGGCGGCACCCGCGAACCCGCCCTGCTCCTCGATGACCGCGAGCCACTGGTTCTGGTGCATCGTGTCCCGGGCGATGAGAAAGCGGAGCATGTCCTTCATGCCCGGGTCGTCGGTCATGTGGAACAGGCGCGTCGCGAGGACGCGGCCGGTCGACTCGGCCATGACGTTGGCCGTCATGTCGGCGACAAGGTTGCCCGAGCCGACGACCCACGACCCGTTGAACGGGACGCCGTTGGCATCCGTCGCGAGCGCCGTCAGGCCGGACGAGAGAAAGTGGCGCGGGTCCATCCCGCCGAGGATCGCCGCGACCATCGGGTTCTTGGCGCCCTCGTCCTGCACCTCGGCCGGTGCGCCGGCGAGGTTGAGCGCGACGGCCGTCGAGAGCATCTCAATGTGCGAGATCTCTTCCGTCCCGGTGTTGAGCAGCATGTCGCGGTACTTGTCCTGCGATGGCGGTTTGCCCCATGCCTGGAAGAGGTACTGGAGGCAGACGCGGATCTCGCCTTCGATGCCGCCGATGGCCTGCTGGAGCATCTTGGCGAAGAGCGGGTTCGGCGTGTCGACGCGGACCTCGTACTGGAGGCGGGGATCGTGGTAAAACATGGCGCGGAGGAGAGAGGAGGCACCGGTAGGCCCGCCCGGCCCATCCGTTCCGCGCCTGCGCCGCGTTCCGGAAGTGCCCCGCCGCCGGCTCCACCGCGGCCCGGCGCCACGCTGGGAGATCCCCGGACCGGGCGCCGGCCGCGCGTCTCGGGGCCGGGCGAACCGTCGGGGGCGCCGCGCCGTCCACGGCTACCACCCGCCCGATGCCCGTGCTCGTCCAAGACCTCCCCACGCCCGCGCTCCTCGTCGATGTGCCGCGCCTCGCGGCCAACCTGGACCGGATGCAGGCCGCCGCGGGTGCTGCCGGAGTCGCGCTTCGCCCGCACGCCAAGACGCACCGGACGGCCGAGATTGCGGCGATGCAGGCTGCCCGCGGTGCACGGGGGCTGACTGTCGCGACGCTCGACGAGGCCGAGGCCTTCGCCGCAGCCGGCACGCGCGACCTGCGCTTGGCGACGCCGGTTGCGGGGCCGCAGAAGCTGACCCGTATCGCGGCTCTGCTGGATGCCGGCGTGCGCGTCTCGTTTACGGTCGACACCGAGGCCGGCGCGCGTCTCGCCTCGTCCGCCTTTGCGAGCCGAGACGTGCCGGTCGACGTGCTCATCGAGGTCGACACGGGGCAGCACCGCTGCGGCGTGCCGCCGGCCGAGGCCGCCGCGCTCGGTCTCGCCGTTGCGGCTCTGCCTGGCCTGCGCCTTGCGGGCGTGCTCACCCACGGAGGCCACGGCTACGCCGGCCCCCTGGAGGATGAGGCGCCAGTCGATGCGCTCCGTCGGGCGATGGCGGACGAGCGCGATGGCCTGCTCGACGCGGCGGCGCGATTGGGCACGGCCGGCCTGCTGGACCCCGCCACGGCCGAGGTCTCGCTCGGCTCGACGCCCACGGTGTCCGTCTTCGAGGGCGCCGTGCGAGACGGCTTCCGCGTGACCGAGTGGCGCCCCGGTGCGTACGTCTTCGGCGACGCGCAGCAGGTCGCCCTCGGCGCGGCCGAGTTGCGCGACTGTGCGCTGCTCGCCGTCGCGACCGTCGTCTCGAAGCGCCGCTTCGACGACGGGACCGAACAGGCCATCGTCGATGCCGGCCGGAAGATTCTGACGACCGACGGCGGCGCGGGCGTGCGCGGTTTCGGGACGGTCCTCTACAGCCCGCGTACGATGGTCGACAACATGCACGCCTGGGTGCCATGGCTCAGCGAGGAGCACGGGACGGTCGAGACGCCGGGCGGGCTGATCTATGACATCGGCGATCCAGTTTTCCTCGTGCCTAACCATGCCTGCGTGGCCGTCGCAACCCGCCGCGCACTGTTCGCGGTCGAGGGCGACGAGGTCGTCGGCGAGTGGCCCGTCTTGGCCAGGTAGGCCGGCACTGCCGCTTGCTGGTCAGACTTTCAAGGCAGGAAGGCCACACGCGAAGGGGCGCTGCACGGCTGT
>DASVSE010000194.1:0-9715 GCA_036388235.1 Rubricoccaceae bacterium
TCACGGTCGCAGATATCGACGCGTTCGCCGTCCACCCCGGCGGCCCGCGCGTCATCGAGAGCACGGCCGAGGCGCTCGGCCTGCCCGACGACAAGGTCGCGCACAGCCAGGCGGTCCTCCGCGAGCGCGGCAACATGTCGTCCACGACGCTGCCGCACATCTGGGCCCGGATGCTCGCCGACGACACGCTTCCCGCCGGCGCGCTCGTCGCCTCAATCGCCTTCGGCCCGGGCCTGACGGTCGTCGGGAACGTCATGCGCAAGGGCGCCTGATCCGCTCGATGTCCGACTCTGCACCCGCCGTCCGCATGGCCCACTCCACGACCGTCAACAACGACTTCTACAGCGACCTCGGCGAGCGCTGGTTCGAGGACGACGGCCATGCCATCGCCCTCCTGCGCGCCGAGGGGCATTTCAAGACGGACTACGTGCGCCGCGTCCTCGCTCGGACGGGCGTTGCGCCGGGCGCGCGCGTGCTGGATGTCGCCTGCGGTGCGGGACTCGTTTCGTTGCCGCTCGCCGTGGCAGGATTCAGCGTCCGTGGCGTGGACCTGGCGGCCGGTGCGCTCGACGTGGCCCGCCGGCGCGTGCCGGCGGGAGCAGACGCCACGTTCGCCGTCGCCGACGCGACGGCCCTGCCCGACGCCGACAGCTCGGCCGACGCGGTCCTGCTGCTGGACGTGCTCGAACACGTCGAGAGCGTGCCGGCGGTGCTCGCCGAGGCGGCTCGCGTCGTGCGGCCCGGCGGGCCGGTGATCTTCAACACCTTCAACCGGACGCCGCTCGCGACGCTCGTGGCCGTCCACGGCTTCAAGTTTGTCACGCAGGACGCGCCGGACCACGTCCACGTGTCGCGGTACTTCGTCCCGCCGGAGAGCCTCCGCGCCTCGGCCGCCTACGTCGGGCTGCGCGTGGACGAGATCCACGGGCTGCGACCGCGCCTTGACGGCGCGTTCTGGCGGTCGGTCGGGCGGCGGCGCGTGGACCCCGCGTTCCGCTTTGTCGCGTCGCGCTCGCTGGCCGTCGGCTACATCGGGACGGCGATCCGCGAGCGGTGACGCGAGGCGTCTAGATTGGGCGCACCATTCCCGCCCGATCCGATGCGTCGTTTGCTTGCCGCGGCTTTCGTCTTTTGCGCTTCTGCCGGGTCAGCGGCGGCGCAGGTCCACATCGTGCCCACGGTCGGGCTCGATGCGGGGTACGAGGCGCCGCTGGCCGGGATCGCCGTCGAGACGGGCGTGGGGCGGCTACCTGTCACCGTCCGGCCCGGCGTCGAGGTCGTGCTCCCGTCGGCGTTTGCCGAGGACATCAGCGACACGCCGGTCGTACGCGTGGCCGTGGATGTGCTGGCGCGGCTCAACGCGGCGAATGTGCCGAACACGCCCTACGGGATCGTCGGCGTCGCGGCCGAGCGCGAGCGCCGCGAGACGTTCAGCGGGGCCGAGCGTGCGGTGCTCGACACGTTGACGGACCGGGTCGGGTTCGGTGTGCGGGCGGGCGCGGGCCTGCGGCTGGGGCGGTTTGTCGCCGAGGCGACGCTCGGTGCGGGCGGGGCCGGGCGCGGGCGCGTCGTGGTGGGACTCCGGTTTTAGCGGGAGCGCCTAGGCGGGCATCTCGCCGCGGAGGAAGGCCTCGCAGCGCTCGACCATCGCGCGCGAGCCGATGTAGAGCGGCGTCCGCTGGTGGAGGGCCGTCGGCTCGACGTCGAGAACCGGCCCGTCGCCGGTCGAGGCGACGCCGCCGGCCTGCTCGACGATGAACGCGAGCGGGTTGGCCTCGTACATCAGGCGCAGCTTGCCCTGCGGCGAGCGCGCGTTGGACGGGTAGATGTAGATGCCGCCCTTGACGAGGTTGCGGTGGAAGTCGGCGACGAAGGAGCCGATGTAGCGCGTCGTGTAGGGGCGGTTGGTGGCGGCGTCCTCGGTCTGCATCCACTTGATGTACTCCTTGAGGCCGCCGGACCACGAGTTGTAGTTGCCCTCGTTGACCGAGTACATCTGGCCCGTCTCGGGCGTGCGGATGTTGGGGTGCGAGAGCAGGAACTCGCCGATGCTGGGGTCCAGGGTGAAGCCGTTGACGCCGGCGCCGGTCGTATAGACGAGCATCGTGGACGAGCCGTAGATGACGTAGCCGGCGGCGACCTGCTTGCGGCCGCACTGGAGCGCGCTCTCGACCGTCACGTGCCCGACGTGGTCGTCGGGGATCTGGTAGACCGAGAAGATGGTCCCGATGCTCACGTTGACGTCGATGTTCGACGAGCCGTCCAGCGGGTCGAAGAGGACGACGTACTTGCCCTGGCAGCCCTCGAAAAAGAGCGGGATGGCCTCGGCGTGCTCCTCCGAGCCGATGAGGCAGACCTCGCCGCCGCGGCGGAGGGCGCGGACGTATTCCTCGTGGGCGAGCAGGTCCAGCTTTTTCTGGATCTCGTCCTGCACGTTGACGTCGCCCGTGTCGCCGAACAGGTCGACGAGGCCAGCCTTGCGGACGTCGCGGTCGACGATCTTGGCGGCGACGGCGATGTCCCGGAGCAGGCGCGAAAACTGGCCTTTGGAGCCGGGCACCTCGTCCTGGCGCTCGATGATAAACTGCTCGAGCGTCTTGAAGCTCGTCCCGCCGGAGAGTCCGTTCTGGGGAGCGGCGGTGGCAGTGGGCGTGGCGTCGGTCATAGGTTCGGGTTCACCCGACGGGCGGCTGGAAGCGGTTCCGGCAAGCTACGCCGCGGCGCCGAGGGGCGGCGTCTCGGGGCGCAGCGCAGCGGGCAGGACGACCGGGGTAAGCCCGACTGCGACCGCGAGGTCGAGCGCATCGGTGAGGTGGAGGCTGGGCACGAGCAGGGCCGGGACGATCTCGGTCAGCCCGAGGACCGCGACCCAGCCGTCCGCGTCCGGTCCCAGCACCGCCGTCATCGGGGCCGCCAGCTCCGCGGCGACGACGTCCAGCAGGGCGTCCGGAGGCGGGTCCACGCCGAGAAAGAGAACCGCCGGATGGCCGGCTGCAAACGCCTCGACCGCCGCGCTGAGGCGCCCCGCGCCAAGTCGGACGACACGGACCGTCGCGCCTGACCCCTCGGCCCAGGCCGTGAGCCGCGCGAGCACGTCGTCGGGGAGGAGGGGAGGGAGGATGGCGAGCCCGGCCACCGCTACTCCGGCGCGGCAACCGCACCCGGGACGCCGTCCCCGGCCGCGCCGCCGTCGGGCGTGATGTGCATAAAGACCACCACGACGCCGTCCGGCGAGCCGTCGCCGCCGAGGTCCAGCGGGGCGGCGGCAATCTGGAGCGACGCCGTGAGCTCGGCGTGGACGTAGTGGACCTGCGTCCGGAACACTTCCCCGGTCTCGACGACGCGCTTGTAGCCGTCGAACAGGCCGGCCTCACGGTTGCCCGGGAACTCGCCGAGGAGGGTCTGCCCGACAAAGTCGTCGCCCGGCCGCTCGACGATCTCGGCCGAGCGGGCATTGGCGTGGATGAACGCGAAGTCGACGATCTCTCCGCGCTCGTCGCGGAGTGTCCGGAACGCCATGACGCCCTCGGGCGAGGCCTCCTGAACGGCCCTCAGGAGCGCCGAGGACTGGCGGGCCTCCTCGGTCGCAGCCCGGTGCTCCGTGATGTCGGCGTAGGACACGACGACGGCGTCGAGGGTGCCGTCGCCGTTGTGGTCGATGGGCGAGGCGTTGACGCGGTACCACCGCGGCGGAGCATCGGGTGCCAGGATGCCCTGGAGGCGACCGCGGACGGGACGGCCCGTCCGGATCACCTCGCGCTCGGGGAGGTCGTCGACGGCGAGGAGCTCGCCGTCTTCGCCAACGACGGGCCACCGGTCGCCGAGCACGTCCGTCTCGTTCTCGCCCCGTTCCTCGTGGAGGCCGAGGAGCACGCGGGCGGAGGGGTTGCTGAAGATCACCCGGCAGTCCGCGTCGACGAGGATGATCCCGTCGCCGACGGTCTCGACGATGGACCGCGACCACTCCTCGACGCGCCGCCGCTCGGCCTCGGCGCGGTCGGCGACGAGGCGCCGCGAGACGGCGTCGGCGATGATCTCGACGAGGTCGCGCTCGTAGGGCTGGAAGCCGGCGGGGCGGGGGGCCGGGGAGACAAAGTTGAGCGTCCCCACCGTCTCGCCGTCGATGCGGACGGGCGTGCCGATGAACGAGCGGAGGCCGCGCGAGGCGTGGGCCGGGTGGCAGGAGAGCGCAGGGTCCGCGGCAGCGTCGGTATAGGAGACCATCTCGCCGCGCTCAAGGACGGCGTCGCAGAACGCCTCGGAGATCGGGGCGACGAGGCCGGTGTGGAGCGACGGGTCCGGCGAGACGACGGCGTCGAGGCGGTAGAGGCGCTCGCCTGTCGCGGGGTCCAGCGGTGTGGCAGAGAGAATGCCGACGGGCATCCCGAGCATCGTGCAGCCGGCCGCGAGGTAGGCCTCGGTTCGGGCGAGCGGCGTCTCAAAGGGGCGCGCGGTGATGGACTGGACGGTCCGAAGGGCGTCGGCGAAGGCCTGCAGTTCGGCCGTCCGCGCGTCGACGGTCCGTTCGAGCCCGAGGTTGGCCCGCGAGAGCTCGCGCTGAAAGGCCCGCCGCTCGGCGTCGTTCCGCGCGACGGCCAGGACGCAGAGCTCGCCCTCGTACTCGACGAGGCGGGCCGAGACCTGCATCGGAATCAGCCGGCCGTCGTGCGTCCGGTGGACCGTCTCGAACGTGGCCTGGCGCGTCCGGCGAAGCTCGTCGAGGGCGTCGACGACCGACGCGGTGCCGGAGGGCACGAGGTCATGGACGCTCATCGTCCGGAAGACTGCCTCGTCGTAGCCGTACGTGTCGAGGGCGACCTGGTTGAAGTCGACGAACGGGCCGGGCCCGTCGGGCCCGAGCGGGTACACGAGGACCGCGTCGGCGAGGGCGTCGAAGATCGTCCGGAAGCGAGCTTCGCTCGCGGCGAGGGCGAGCGCGGCCGCGTTCTGCTCCTCGATGTCCGTTCCGACGCCGACGTACTCGGCGACCGTGCTGTCCGGGCCGGGGACGGGGACCGCGCGGGCGTGGATCCGGCGGGCCTCGCCGTCGGCTCGGTGGAGCCGGAGGTCGATCTCGAACGGGGTCCGTCCCGCGACGGCCGCCGTCCACCTCGACCGGACGCGCGCCCGGTCATCGGGGTGGACGGCGTCGAGCCAGCCGAGCCCGGCCGCGGCCTCGGGCGTCTGGCCGGTGTAGGCGCACCACGCCTCGGCCTCGTCAGCCATCGCGCCCGTCGGCGTCGCGCTCCACACGACGGCCGCCGTCGCCTCGACGAGGGTCCGGTAGCGGACCTCCTCTCGGGCGATCCGGGCCCGGGCGTCGCGGAGGGCCACGTTCTCCGCCCGGTCCGACACGTCCTCGAAGACAATCCCGACCGACCGGTAGGGGAGAGGGACCGCCTCGACGTGGAACGTCCGCTGGGTGATCTGATCGTCGCCGTACACGACCTCGCCGAGGTCGCGGCCCGTTCCCGTCCGCGCCACGTCGGCATAGAGGTCCAGGACCGGGGTGCCGGCCACGTCCGGGAGAACGTCGACGAGGCGCCGGCCGATCAGGGGCCCGACGTCGAGCCCGGTGATCTGGCCCGAGGCCGGGTTCGAGTAAACGATCCGGAGCGAGGCCGGGTCGCGGGCGTTGTCGAGCCGGTACACCGAGACGCCGATCCGGAGCGCGTCGAGGAGGGACGGGCCGTAGCGCTTGGCGGGGGAGGAACGGAAAAGCGACATGCGGCGGGGCGGGGACGCGACCGGAACGGGCAGGCTGGAGGCGGTCGCTGTCCAGAGCATGTGTGCACGGTTGTGTGCACGGTCTATGCGAAGGTTAGCCAAACTCCCCCGCCGAATGCGACCCCGCCGGACGCGCTATCCTAAGAAGACTCCCTGCATGCGCTCATGGACCACCGCCCCGATCCCTCCGAATACGCCCCGTTCTACAGCCGTTACGTCTCCCTTGTCCCGGCGGGGCCGGTGCGCGACACGCTCTGCGGGCAGCCGGAGGTGCTCGCGCGGCTCGTCATCCCCGCTGCGGGTGGCCACGGCGCGGACCCCGACGACGCCTACGCGCCGGGCAAGTGGACCGTCCTGCACGTGCTTCGGCACATCGTGGACACGGAGCGAGTCTTTGCCTTCCGCGCGCTGTGGTTTGCCCGTGCCGACGCCTCACCCCTGCCGGGGTTCGACGAGAACGCGTGGGTCGCCGCCGACCCATCCCGGCCGTCGCTGGACGCGCTCGTCGCCGAGTTCCGGGCCGTTCGCGCGGCGACGGTCGCGCTCGCGGACGGCCTCGCCCCTGAGTCGTGGAGCCGAACGGGGACGGCCAGCGGCCACACGATGACGGTCCGCGGGGCGCTCTACGTCGTCGCAGGGCACGCCGAACATCACATGGCGATCCTCCGCGAGCGCTACAGCCTAGGTGCGTAGCAGCCGTCACGCGTGCTACTCGGTCCCGTCGTACCCGACGGCCGTCCACCACGCGACGCTCGGCCACGTGCGCGTGTCGAACGTGCCGGCCGGAAGGGCGACGTCTGCCCGGACCGCGCGGTAGCGCTCTTCCTGCACCAAGACGCCGTCCTGGTAGGCCTCAACGTGGGGCGCGATCCAGCCGCCGCCGAGCGGCTCGTAGGCGCGGAAGCGGACGTCCGAGACGGCGTCGCCCTGGCGCTCGACGAGGCGCACGAACACGAGGCGCTCGCGGTCGAACCATACCTGCGGCGCGGCCTCGTCGCCGGGCGCGCCGCCGACGACGAGGGCCGGGCGGCCCTCCCAGACGTCCTCACGGATGGCTGTCGTGTCGATCCCGATCGCGGCCATGCCGGCGAGTGTCACGTCGGCTGGAATGGCGACGATGTCGAAGCCGAACAGCATCAGCGGGTTTCCACCGCCGCGCCGGACGATGGGCCGGCCCGGGCGGGAGACGAACGTCGAGTCCGACGTGAACATGAACGTGCCGCCCTCCCCGAGCGGTGCAACGTCGATGCGGAGGCGGCCCGGGAGGGCGGCGGCCTCGTACCACGTCTGCACCCGCTGGCCCTCGGGCGTGTAGAAAATCGTTTCCTGGACGAACGCGAGCGTGCGGTACCACGTCGCGCCGTGACGCGCGCGGACCGCCTCGACGAGCGCACGCGCCGTCTCAGGCGAGACCGTCGTCGGGGCAGCGGAAGTCGCGGGCGAGACGGTAATGGCCTCGCGGGCCGGGGCGCAGGCACCGAGGCCGGTCAGCAGGAGGGTGAGGAGCAGGGCGGAGCGCATCGGGACGGTGTGGGTGTGCCAAAAAACTAGCAGGCCCGGCGTGCCCGTGCAAGCACCCTGCCGGGTTGAGCTGTGAGGCGGCGCGGAACGCCGGCCCCGCCGCGTCGTCCTGCGACGCCCTCGTCCCGACCCGATGCCGCTCCACCGTCTGGCGCCCCTCGCTGTTCTCCTCGTCACCGCAGCTGCCGCCGCCCAGACGGGCCCCGTGTCTTCGGCGGCGCGCGACACGGTCGGCCTGCCCGAGGTCCGCGTCGAGGCTGCGCGCTCGTCCGTGACCCTCGCGACCGCCGCGTTCAGCGTCGCCGTCGTCGAGCGCACGCCGGCCGAGCGAGCGGCCGCCGCGGCTGGCGGGCTCGACGTCGCGCTGCGGCGCGTGCCCGGCCTGACCGTGACGGGGCGCGAGAACCCGTCTCAGGGCGAGCGGCTCGTCATCCGCGGCCTCGGCGCCCGGTCCGCGTTCGGCGTCCGCGGCGTGCAGGTCGTCCTCGACGGCGTCCCGCTGACGCTCGCCGACGGGCAGGCCGTGCTGGGCATCGTGGACCCCGCCCTCGTCCGGCGGGCCGAGATCGTCCGCGGCCCGGCCTCGGCGCTGTGGGGCAACGGCAGCGGCGGCGTCCTCTTTCTCGACACGCTCCCCGAGGTCGGGGCGGCGTTCGCGACGGCCGAGGCAACCGGCGGCGCCTTCGGGCTGCGGCGGCTGACCGCCGAGGCAGCGGCCCCGGTCGGCCGGCACCGCATCGGACTCGCCGTCAGCACGGTCGAGGCGCGCGGCTACCGCGACTACGCCTCGTTCGCGACGACGCGTGCCCGCGCCTTCGGCGACCTTCGCCTCGGCCGCCAGGCCCGTCTCCGGCTTACGGCTGCCCTGGAAGACGCTCCGCATCTCGACAACCCCGGCGCGCTGACAGCCGACGAACTGGCGGCCGACCCGCGTCAGGCCGAGGCGCGAACCGTAGAGACGGCGTCGGGCAAGGCAAGCCGGCAGGGGCAGGCCGCGGCGACGCTCCGGGCCGATACTCGGCTCGCCGCGGTTACGGCAACGGTCTACGGCGTCGCGCGCGACCTCGATAACCCGCTTCCGTTCGCCTACGTGGCCGTAGACCGGCTCGCCGGTGGAACACGCCTGTCAGCCGACCGCATGCTCGGGCCGGTTGCGCTGGGGCTTGGCATCGATACGGCCGTGCAACGTGACCAGCGGTCGAACCGGACGAACGAGAGTGGCGAAGCGGGCATGGACCTGCTCCTGGATCAAGTCGAGACAGTCCGGACAGCGGCAGGATTCGTGCGCCTTGGACTTGACCTCGGGCCGTTTGGTATTCCTGGTGCTGCCCTCGACGCCGCGCTCCGCGCCGACCGGATCCGGTTCACGGCGGCCGACCGCCTGCTCGCCGACGGCGACCAGTCCGGCTCCCGCACACTCGCGGCGGTGAGCCCTCAACTCGGCATTCGTTTTCGCCGCGGCGCCGCGACGGCATACGCGTCCGTCTCGACCGCCTTCGACACGCCGACGACGACCGAACTCGTCAACCGGCCGGACGGCGGAGGGGGCTTCAATCCCGATGTCGGGCCACAACGGACGCTCGGCGCCGAGGTGGGTGTCCGCGGCCTCGCTGGCCGCGTCCTGTACGACGTCGCGGTGTACGCGATCGGCGTGCGCGATGGGCTGGCGCCGGCCGACGGGGCAGACGGCCGGACGTTTTACACCAACCGCGCGCGCATCGGGCACCGCGGCGCCGAGGGGGCGGCCGAGTGGCAGCCGGCCCCGTGGGCGCGCCTCGCGGTGGTGTACACGTGGACGCGCCTGCGCTTCGGCGCCGGCGTCGACGCCGCAGACGGGACGTCGGTCCAGGGCCGGGCCGTCCCGGGCGTCGCCGAGCACCGGATTGCCGCGCGGGCGTTTGTGTCGCGCGGCGGGGCGTTCGTCGCGCCCGAGATCGTCGCCGGGTCGGGCCTTTTCGCGGATGACCTGAACACGGTCCGCACGCCCGCGTCGGTCGTTCTCGACGTCGTCGGCGGGCACGCGGGCGTACGGGCGGGGCAGGCAATGGTGCGGCCGTTCGTCCGCATCGGCAACGTGTTCGACGGCCGGGCCGTCGTGTCGGTCGTCGCGAACGCGCGCGGCGGGCGTTTTTTCGAGCCGCCGGCTGGCCGGAGCGTGCAGGCGGGGGTGAGCGTCATGCTCGGCGACTGACCCGGGCGTTTCGGTCAGCGCGGTCGGACGGTGGCGAGCCCGCCATCGACGCGGATCGTCTGGCCCGTGACCCACCCGCTCCGTGTGCCGTCGAGCAGCCAGTCGATGGCGTCGGCAACGTCGCCAGCCTCGCCGACACGCCCGAGCGGGTGCATCGCCGCCGAGGCCGCTTCGGCCGCTTCCGAGGCGAGCAGGCGTGCGGCGAGGGGCGTGCGGACGAGGCCTGGCGCGACCGTGTTGACGCGGATGCCCCGCGGCGCGTACGTCGCGGCCGCA
>DASVSE010000195.1:0-3225 GCA_036388235.1 Rubricoccaceae bacterium
CTCGACGGCCGTACCGTCGAGCGGCAGGCGCAGAACGCAGCGGCGCAGCGGGTGCAGGCCGAGGCGGTGGCCGAGGCTGACGGCATCCCTGCCCCCGCCTTGGTGCCGTCTGCGGCTCCGGTTAGCGAGATGGGCTTGATGGAGGACGTGGAGGAGGCGAGCGCTCCCGAGAGCGAGTTGGCCGCGGCCGAGATCCTTCCGCCGCCCGATGCCCCCGCGGCTCCGCAGCCCCCTCCGCAGGCCGCCCCCGTGGCGACGCTCAACGATCAGGAGCAGCAGGACATTCAAGAGGCCCGCACGCTCGCCGCGGATCCCGAGAGCGACCTTTCCGACGACGAGGCCGACGCCTTTGAGGCGCTGATTCGTGCCGAGGCGCAGGCACGAGCGGAGCAGTCGGCGCGACGCGCGGCCCCGTCACAGGCCGCGCCGGCTCCCGTGCTGAACGCATCGGAGCAGGCACAGATCGCCCTTGCACGCGAGCGCGTAGCCGACCCCGAATCGGACATTGACGAGGACGCAGCGGCGCAGATCGAAGCCGTCTTGACGCAGCGGGCGCAGCAGCGGGCGGCCGACGCCGACGCGGCCCGCCGTGCGAAGATGAGGGCGGAGGACGCCGAGCTACTGGCCCTCATTGGCCGTGCCCCCGCCGAGCCGCCTGGGGCACAGTCGAGTACCGCGCAGCCCCCGGCCCGCTCCGGGGATGGGCAGGCAGGCCCGCCGCCCGCACTCGACACTGCCCGCGAGGAGTCTCAACCGACTCCCACCCCGACGCCGCCCCCGATGCCCCACCTGGCCCCCACGGCGGCTCCGCAGCGGACACCGCGGGCGACGCCCCCGCGCCGTCTCGGGGAGAGTGCGCCGCGCGTGATGGACGCGCGGACCGGGCAGCCGGCGGGACCTACGGCCACACGCCGCGCCCGGCTCGAATACCTCGCCGCTCAGATGCAGGACGACACGCCGGCCGAGCTTCCCGAGCAGTGGCAGGGCAATCCACCCGAGACGCTGGACGAAATGGCCGAGGCCGCCATCGACTCGGGCGACCCGCACACCATCCTCCAGACCCACGCCTACGTGACGGGCGAGGCAGAGCGGCAGCTTGATCCAGTCCAGAACCCCGAGGTGCTGTACGCCCAGGTCCGCGTGGGGCAGGAAGAGGCCTCCGACATGCTTCTGAACGGGCGCCCCGAACGCCGCGCCTACCTCCAGACGCGAGCCGAGCGCAGCGTGAGCCGGGCGCCCACGGTGCAGGAGCAGCTAGACCGGCTCGCGTCCGACAACGGGCTTTCGACGGAGGACGCGTACGGAAGCGCCGAGGGCAACCAGCAGGCCGTCTTGACGGTGGAGGGCTTTCAGGCGTTCACGCGCCAGTACCCGCGGGGCCTTGCCGACGTGCGCGCCGCCGCCCTCCGGCCCGCCCGGCAGATCGAAGCCGACTTCAAGCAGCGCACCGGACTCCCGCTCACCCCACGCACCCGCCGCGACCTCGACGCGTACCGCGCGCTTGTTGCAGCCGTCACGGAAGCCGAGGCTCAGGCCGCCCTTGACGCCGCCGCAGCGACCTTCCCCGACCCCGACGCGTTCCGGAACGCGCTCCGCGTGCTCGCCGCAGACCACATGAACGGCGAGGGCGTGGACTGGCCCGCCCTCCACCGGACGCTCAAGGCGTCGGGTATCCCGTCCGCCTTCTCCCTCTCGCCCGTCGATGCCGACGCCCTCCTTGATGAAGTCCGAACCCTCGCAGGAAATGCCGAACTCGACGCCGAATCCGTCGAACGCAACGCCCCCGCAGGAGCCGTCCAGCCCGTCCAGCGACGCCCCGATGACGCCGCAGACGCGGGCCGAAGTGGAGATCCTGCAAGCGGTCTACCGGAGTACGCGGCTGTCGAAGGAGCAGGACCCGCGGGAGTAGAGACCCCCGGCGAGGAACTGTCCGCCGGTCGCGGACAGTTGGGGGCTCCACTAGCCGCGACTCCGGCGCCCCCTGCTGATGCCTTCGTGGACCGCTTCGGCGCCGTGCTCGAACCCGAAGTACGGCAGCGGTGGGAGCGCGCTTTCGACGCCGCCCGTACGGTAGGCGAGGATGAGACGGCGCCCGTGGACCGTGCGGACGGGCTCGCGCTCTCTGTTGCCGCTGGGGACACGCCGGACGTGACGGATGCCGAGTACGCCGGGCTCCTTCTCCGCGCGTCGGATCTACAAGCACAGCTCGACAGCATCGAACGGCAGGCTGTGGGCATGATCGAGGAGGGCCGCGAGGAATCGGCGGGCGTCTTGCGCCGGCAGGCCGGCGAGGTGGGCGAGCGTCTCGATCGGACCGTCACGGCAGCGGACAAACTCGCGTGGGGGCTCCGCTCCCCGTTCGCGGCGCGGCAACTCCGGCCCGATGCCGCATCGTTCACGGCCGAGGCCGTCAAGCGCCGGGCAACGGTCGAGAAAGGGGCCGTGCTCTCGCTGAGTGAGCGGGAGAGTATCGACGCCGCCCTCGCCCGCCTGCGTGCAGCAGAGGCCCGCTTGTACACTCTGGAAGGCGAGGCATTAGGGACCGCCGACGAGACGGCCGCGGAGACGGCGCGCAAGATCATCGCCCGCGCGCAGCAAGCACGGGAGCGCCACGAGGCAACCGCCGCCGAGGCGAAGGACGGAGCGGAGCGGCGCGAGAAGCGGCGGGAGGCGATCCTTGCCGCCCGTGAGCGGATCAAGGGCGACCTCCGCGCGCTCGGGCTCCGCGTCAACGACGTGACGGGGCTGACCATTGAAGGCGCCGGCATCGTTGCCCGTCTCGCCGTCAACTTCGCACAGGGGGCGAGTCTCACGCTGGGGGAGATCGTCGCCCGCGTCCAGCAGGATCTGCCCGACGTGTCCGCGGCCGAGATCGTGGCAGCACTCGCGTCCCCCAAGCGCCCCGAGCGCGTCCGCACGACGCAGGAGATAGAGCGCGCACGAGTCGAGCGCGCACGGGCACAGAAGGCCGTGCGCGCCGCCGTGCGTGCCCTCCGGCCCCGCTCGCGGTGGGAATGGTTCGCGGAGCTTGCGGGGGCGCCTCGGGCCTTGAAGGCGACGGGCGACTTTTCAGCCGTACTACGGCAGGGCGCAATCCTCATCGTCCGCCGTCCTGGTCCTGCACGCATCGCGTTCGTGCAGGCGCTCAAAGCCGCGTTCAGCGAGTTCGAGGCCGAGCGCATCGACCAGATGATCCGCGAGGACGGGCGCCAGTTCGCCCGTGAA
>DASVSE010000196.1:0-12156 GCA_036388235.1 Rubricoccaceae bacterium
AACCGCTTCTTCTGGAGGTTCACCTCGAAGCGGCGGCGCACCTTGTTGTTCGCGTGCGAGACGTGGTTGCCCGACATGGGGCCTTTGCCGGTAATCTGGTCTTTGCGTGCCATCGGAACGGGGGCCTTCTGAGAGTCGGGACGTGCGCCTCGCCGGCGCGGAACGCGGCGAGAGTCGCCGAGGGAGCCCGACAACCTACGGCCGCCGGAGGGTCGGGCCAAACCCGAAACGGCCTGTGCGTGTGAGACGCAGGCGAAGAACGGCCGTCCCGAGGCGGTTTTGCGTCGGCTCAGATGCGGCGGAGGCCTCCGGTCGGCTCGGGGCGCTCAACGACGGCGTCGGTGAGCCAGCAGCCCGTGCACCGCCCGTCTGTCTGCCGCGAGAGCGCGAAGCCGAACGTGACGCGCCGGCCGTCGCGCTGCACGAGCGTGACGGGGACGACCGCGCGGTCGCCGGCGATACGCGGCTCGCCGTACTCGGCGCGGGCGAAGCCCAGCAGGTCGGCGTAGCCCTCGCGGATCATGCGGTCGAAGCGCGGGAGCGGGCCGGTCACCCGGCGGTTGCTGGGCGAGGCAAACCGGAAGGCCGTCGCAATCCCTGCCCCGGGCGTCGGGTCGTCGTTGCGGCGCAGCGCGTCGACCTGGATCCGGACGACCTCGGCGGGGCTGAGGTCCGGCGACGGCTCGGGCGCCCCGGTCGTACGGGGGGAAACGGGAGCCGCGGCGGCCATCGCACACAGGACGGCCGCCGCGGCGGCGGGGAGGGGCAGAGTCATGGCGCTGCGGGCGAGTTCACCCGTTCAAGACACCGCGTCGCGCGGAGATCCCCGGAGACTCAGAAGAGCCCGATCCGAAGGTTCACCGCGTGGTTGCGGCGGCTCTGCTGCCCGAGCAGCCGGCCGTCCTCGACGCCGAACGTGGCGTAGTCGATGCGGACAAAGCGGGTCGAGACGCCGACGCCGGCCGACGGCATGCCCTGGCTCAGCCCGAGACTAACGGAGAGTGCACCGGCGAGCGTAGCCGTCGCGCCGCCGCGCAGGCCGGCCTGGAAGGACTGGTCGAACTCGGACGTCGAGGCCGACGTGTAGTCTCCGGCGACCGTCAGGTCCGAGAGGCCCGGGACCGAGAACGGCACGTGGTAGGCCGCGCCGAGGCGGAAGGCCGAGGCGGAGCCGCGCCCGTCGAAGCGTTCTTCGAGACGCGCGATCTCGGCGGTGTCGTCGGGCGAACCCTCGGGCGCCTCGATGCGGATCGAGTCGTCGTACTCCATGTCGAGCGCGCCGCCGACGTTCGTTAGCGCGAGGCCAACGTCGAGGCCAGGCGTGCCCACGTCGTGCGCATTGAGGCCCAGGCCGAGTCGAATGCCGGTGCCGCTGAAGAGGTAGACCTTCTCGTTGTCGGGGTCGAGCGCGTCGACGGCCTCGGCCTTGGCGGTGAGGCGGCGCTGGAGGTAGGTCGCGCTCGCGCCGGCGTCGAGGCGGAACGGCAGGCCCGGCACGCTTGTCGCGACCGTCAGCGGGACGAGGACGTCGGCCTGCGAGTAGAGGTCGATAAACGGAATGCCTGCGCCGCCGTCGGAGATTTTGGCCCGCGCCGTGCCGGCCCCGAAGACGCCGACGCCGACGGCGACGGTTCCGAAGCGCATCCGCGCGCTCGGCGCGAACGCGGCGATGTCGGCCGTCTTCTGGCTCGCCCCGATTCGGAACGCCTCGTCGTAGATCTCCTGGAGGCGGTCGGGGTCCTCGCGCCGGATGTTGTCGAGGCCTTCCTCGATGGCCGGCCCGAGCGTCTGGTCGTAGAAGTCGTACGTCTCGCGGACATTGCCGCCGACGCCGGCCGTCGCGCCGACGATCGTGAAGCCGAGACGCTGCGTGCCGGCCATGTGGGCCGGGTTGGAGAAGAACGGCGAGTCGGGCGTCGGCAGGGCGGCGACGGCCCCGCCGCGGCCAGCGGCAACGACGTCGAGCACGGCCGCACGGGCGTCCTGGTCGAGCGTAGAGAAGTTCTGGGCGGACGCGGGGAGCGCGAGCGCGGCGACGGTCGCGGCAAGCGCGAGAGGGCGGAGCATGGGGCCGGAGGCTGGGGGAAGGCCTGGCAGAGAAGATGCGCGGCGGCCGGGCTCCGGCCGCCGCGCGAGACACTAGATGGAGGCGCAGTACTCGCCGAGGGCCTCGCGGATGTCCGCAAAGGCGTCCGTCGCGAGGTCGACGATGTCCGAGGCGCCGCCGAAGGAGCGTGCCCGCGTGTCGAGCGACGTCAGGGCCGTGCCGAGGGTCGAGACGGCACCGCGCGTCTGGGTCAGGAGCGCGTCCTCATCGGTCGCGCAGACGCCGATGCTGCCGTCGCCGAGGCGGTACCACGACGTCTGCTGCGGGACCTCGGTCGTGACGAAGAGGTACGCGCTGAGAAAGCGTGCGAGGGCGTTCGTCGCGAGCAGCTGGCTGATCTGGGCGTCCGTGAGGCCCGTTGCGCGGAGCTGCGTCGTGACCGCGGCGCGGTCGTAGACGAGGGTGCCGTCGGGGGCGATCGTCGTGCAGGCGTCGAAGGAGCGCAGCGCGGCCGGCAGGACCGGCGTGATGAGGGTGAGGACGCTGTCGATGGCGCTCTGGCTGGCCTCGATCTCCGGGAAGCCCTCGACGGCCGTCGGGTCGAACGGCACCGCCGTCGGGTCCGATTCGAAGCGGCACGTGCCGCCGCCGCGGCTAGCCTGAGTGGCGACCGTCGCCGCGGTCGAGCCGTCGACGATGAACTGCGAGATGCGGTCGAGGTCGAGCAGGTTGAGGTCCTCGCGGGCGAGGATCGTGACCCCGAGCTCGGTCCGGACGGGCGCGCTCTGGGGGTTGGCAGCGAGGGCCGTTTCGAGCAGGCGCACGGCTGTGGCGTAGTCGCCATTCTGGCGAGCAATCTGGGCGTCGCCGATCACCGACGCCTCGTCGGTGGAGATGCCGGTCTCGTCGCAGCCGGTAAGTGGCAGGACAAGCGCAAGAGCGAGGGCAGCGAAAGCAGTACGGAACGTCATCGGAGGGAAACCGGTGGGTGGCATGGAGTGGCGACAGAGATCGGCCAAAGGGTGAAAAGTATTAATCAGGAGGTTTTACCGCCTTCGAAGACGCAAAAAGATTCCCGCCGTGCGGCCTCGGCAGGAACATGTCGCGGGTTCGCCTCCGGGCCGGCGCGATCTTGCAGCCTTTGACGCGCTTGTGGCTGCTGCCTTCGACCCCTACTCGGTTCGCCTCGCCCCCGGCGTGACGCTCGTCGAGGCGTCGGCCGGGACGGGGAAGACGACGGCCCTGACGGCGCTCGTCGCGCGCCTCGTCGTCGATCCCGAGGCGCGCACGATCGACGACGCAGATGGCCTGCCGGACCTCCGCCGCGCGCTCGCGGTCACGTTCACGAACGCGGCGACGGCCGAGCTCGTCACCCGCGTCCGCCGGACGCTCCGCGCAGCCGCAACGGCGTTCGCGGAAGACGCCGACCCGAACGCGGCTGCCGGTCCGGTCCGCGAGTTGATCGCGCGGTGGGGCCAGACGCCTGGGGACCGCGCGCAGAGCCGCACGCGCCTCGCCGCCGCCCTCGCCTCGGGCGAGGCCTCGGTTTTTACGATCGACGGCTTCTTGAAGCGCGTTCTGGAGCGGTCGGCCTTCGAGAGCGGCGAGCCGTTCGCCTTCTCGGTCGCCGACTCGGACGCGGACCTGCGCCGCCGCGCGCTCGTCGAGACGTGGCAGGCGCGCGTGCGGCAGGCGCCCGAGCTCGCTGCGGTCGCCATCGCCGGCGGCGCGCCGTGGTCGCTCGCCCGGCTGGATGCCGCCCTCATCGACCTGCTCCGGCATCCGGGCACGCGCATCGTCCCGGCGCCTGAACCGCTTGCCGATGCCGTCGTGCGGTACCGCGCGGCCGTCGCGGGCCTGGCGAGCGTCTGGGACGAGGCGCAGGCGACGGCTCTGCTCGACGGCGCACCGCTGACCAAGGCCGCGCCTGCGGACCCGGCGGGTCTGTTCGGTCGCGTCTCGGCCTTCGTCGCCCGCGGCGGGACCGCGCACGTGGACGCCGTGCTGGCCGCGGGCAGCGAACGCCTCGCCGACGGCGTCCACAAGAGCCAGGGCAAGGCCGCCCGCGCCGAGATTCTCGGCCATGCCGCCTTCGCCGCGTGCGATGCGGTCGCCGAGGCGGCCGAGGCGCTGCGGCTGGCCGTCCTGGCCGACGCCGTCCCGGCCGTCGACGCCGCGCGCCGACGCCTCGGCGCGCGCGCGGGCACGCTCACGTTCGACGACCTCCTGTCGCGCGTCCACGACGCGCTCCACCACCCCCGCATCGGCCCCGTCCTGTCGCGCGCGATCCGCGGGCAGTACCGCGTCGCCCTCGTCGACGAGTTCCAGGACACGAACGCGCGGCAGGATGCGGTCTTCCGGCAGGCCTTCGACGGGGCGCCGCTCGTGCTCGTCGGCGACCCGAAGCAGGCCGTCTACGCCTTCCGCGGGGCCGACGTGTTCGCGTACCTCGGCGCGCGGCGGCACGCGGCGCAGACGTTCACGCTCGCGCGCAACTACCGGTCGGCGCCCGCCCTCGTCGGCGCTGTCAACGCGCTATTCGAGCGGGGCGCCGCGTCGGGCGCGCGGCCGTTCGTCCACGACGGAATCCCGTTCGCACCGGCCGAGGCGGCAGTCGGCGGGCCGCGCCTCCGCGGCGCCCGGGCCGCCTGCGGCTCCCCGGCGCCGTTCGTGTGGTGGAGCACGTCGCACCTCCCGCAGGGCCGCGGCGGATCCGTCTCCAAGGCCGTCGCGACGCCCGCCTGCGTCACGGCCGTGGTGGCCGAGATTCAACGCCTGCTCGACGATCCTGCCGTCGAGGTGTGCGAGACCGTCGACGGGGCCGACGTGTGGCGGCGCCTGCGCGCCGCCGACGTTGCGGTCCTCGTCGCGACGAACCGGCAGGCCGGCCTCGTCCAGACCGCGCTTCGCCGCGCCGGCCTCCCGAGCGTGGTCGGCAAGGGCGGCGACGTGCGCACGTCGCCCGAGATGGCCGACCTCGAACACGTCCTCCGGGCGGTCGACGCGCCCGGCAACCGCGCGGCGGTCCGCACGGCGCTCGCGACCGAGCTCTGGGGCTGGAACGACGCCCGGCTCGCCGCACTCGACGAAGAGGCGTGGGCGGACCTCACAGACGCGCTCCGGAGCGTCCGCGCGCTGTGGCAGCGCCGCGGCGTCTTTCAGGCCGTCACGGCATGGTCCGAAGCACACGGCGTCCTGGCGCGCCTGCTCGCGCGGCCCGACGGCGAGCGCCGCGCGACCAACCTCCGCCACGCGCTCGAACTCGCCCACGACGCCGAAGGCGCCGGCGCGCAGTCGGCCGACCGCCTCCTGCGCTGGATGCGGACGCGCCTCGCGCAGCCGGCCTCGGGCGAAACGGTCGAGATGCGCCTCGAATCCGACGACCACGCCGTGCAGGTCGCGACGATGCACGGCTGCAAGGGCCTGCAGTACCGCGTCGTGTTCGCGCCGTTTCTGTGGGAGGGCCGGGAGAAGTCGACGTGGCACGGATCGTTTACCGAGCTCGCCCCGCCGCGCCCGCACGTTCCGACCGCCGACGGCGGGACCGAGATCGTCTACGACGTCGGCTCGCCGAACCTTGAGCACCACCGCGCCCTGAGCGACGCCGAGCGCCTCGCCGAGCACCTGCGGCTGACGTACGTCGCGCTCACGCGGGCCGAGGACCGCGCCTATGTCGTGTGGGGCCCGCTTTCGGGCGCGCACGCCTCGGGCCTCGGGCACCTGCTTCATGGCCACGCGACGCCGCACACAGGCTGCGACGGCGCCTTCGTCCGGGCCGCCCGGAGCGCAGCAAACGCGGCCCTGCCCGGGACCGTCGCCGCGCTCAAAACGTGGATTGAGCGAGACGGGCTCGGAGACCGGATGGCCGTCGAAGCCATGCCCGACGCGGCACCGAGACCTGCGGCCGGCCCCGCACCGGCCGCGCCCGAGTTGCCACGCGGCGACGCCCGGACGCTTTCCCGTGACGCGGCGGAGCGCATCGCGACGCCGACGCGGCGGACGAGCTTCTCGGGCTGGACGTCGGGCGCCCCGCGCGACGAGCGGACCGACACCGCCGAAGGCGACGGTGGAACCCACGAGCGCCCGGATGCAGGTCTCGACGCCGACGCCACCCCGGTCGGGATGGCAGCGTTCGCCTCGGGCGCCGCCGCCGGGACTGGCCTCCACGCGGTCCTGCAGACGGCCGCCTTTCACGACCCCGACGCATACCTCGACCCGGACAGCCCGGCGTCGCAGACGCTCGCGCGAACCCTGCGCCTGCACGGCCTCGCCGACGGCCGCGCCCGCGTCGCTGGCCGCCCCGTCCACCGCGCGCCCATCGCCGACGTGCCCGCGGTCGTCCGCGACCTCGTCTCGCGCCTCGCCCGGACGCCGTTCCCCGGCCTCGGCGTCCGCCTCCAGGACGTCCCGCCGGACCCGCAGCGGCGCGATACCGAGTGGCGCTTTGTCGTCCCGCTGCGTCATGTCCGCCCAGCCGCCATCGCCGACGTGTTCCGCGCCCACGGCGACGCCCGCCTCCGCGCCTGTGCTGACCGCGTCGCGCGGCTCACGGCGCGCGAGGCCGACGGCCTGCTCGTCGGGACGGCGGACTTTGTGGCCGAGGTCCCCGGGCCCGACGGCCGTCCGCGCGTCGCGGTCTTCGACTGGAAGTCCAACTGGCTCGGGCCGACGCCGGCTCACTACGGCCCTGCGGCGATGGACGCCGCGATGGAGGCGCACCACTACCGCGTCCAGTCGCACCTGTACTTGCTCGGGCTGCACCGCCACCTCCAGTCGCGCCTCGGCGCGGATTACGACTACGACCGCGACATCGCCGGCGTCGCCTACGTGTTCCTGCGCGGCGTCCCGGAGACCATGTCGGACGACGAGCCGACGACGGGCTTCGATGTCGACAAACCGTCGCGGGCGCTCATCGAGGCGCTCGACGCCGCCCTCCTCGTCCCGACCCGCCCGTGACCGCCGACGCGTTCCTGTTCGACGCTCTCGCCGAGTCCGACGAGACGACGCCGCTCGACATCGCCCTCGCGCGGACAGTTGCGCGCGCCGACCCCGAGCGCGGGCGCACGCTTGCGCTCACGGCGGCCCTCGTCTCCGTCGCCCGGCGCCGCGGCGACAGCGCCGTCCGCCTCGCCGACTGGGCCGGCCGCGCCTTCCCGGGGACCGCAACGCCGCTCCCCGACGCCGACGTATGGGCCGAGGCGCTCCGCGCAAGCCCAACCGTCCAGACCGACGCAGCCGGTGACCTGCGACCGCTTGCCCTCGACGCATCGGGTCGCGTTCAGTTTGCCCGCGACCAGACCAGCGAGGCGGGCCTCGCCGCGACGCTCGCTGCCCTCGCCGCCCGTCCTACACCGGTCGCCGAACCGGCCGGACTTGCCGAATCGTTTGCGCTCCTCTTTCCCGAGGCCGATGCCAACGACCGGCAGGCCGTTGCCGCCGCAGGCGCGCTCCGCCACCGCCTCGCCGTCGTCGCGGGTGGGCCGGGGACGGGCAAGACGACGACCGTCGTGCGGATGCTCGCGCTCCTGCTCACGGCCCGTCCGGGCCTGCGCATCGCCCTCGCCGCGCCGACAGGTAAGGCCGCCAACCGACTTGCGTCGTCCGTCGCGGCCGGCGCCGAGCGCCTGCCCGAGGCCCTCGCCGGCGTCCCGCTTCCCCAGACGGCGACGACGCTGCACCGCCTCCTGGACTACTCGCCGACGCGCCGCAGCGTAGGCCGCGACGCGGGGCGACCGGTTCCGGCCGACGTTGTCGTCGTGGACGAGGCATCGATGGTGGACCTGGGAATGTTCGCGGCCCTCGCGGCAGCGCTGAGGCCCGACGCGCGGCTGATCCTGTTGGGCGATCGAGACCAGCTGCCGAGTGTCGACGCCGGCTCCGTCTTCGCGGACGTGTGCGACGCGGCCGACGCTCTCGTTGCACACGAATCGGGCACCGCGGCAGTGGACGGGTTCTCAGCCTTCTGCGCGGTTCTCGGCCTGGCCGGCGTTCCTGAGCCAGCGACACCGCTCGGCGCGGCCGTCGTGCGGCTGGAGCGGACATACCGCTACCCACCCGGCTCGGGCCTCGGTGCGCTCGCCGGCGCACTCCGCTCGGGCGACGCCGCGGCGGTCGCGGCCGCGCTCGACAGCGCTCCAGACATCCGCGTCGTGCCGGCCGCGACGGCCGGTGCAGGCGACGCTATCTGGCCGCACGTCCGCGAGGCGGCGCAGGCGCTCGTCGAGGCGCCGGATGCGGCCGAGGCCCTCCGGCGGGCCGCGGCCTTCCGCCTGCTCGCGCCGACGCGCGGCGGCCCGCGCGGCGTGTACGCGCTCAACCGGCTCGTCGAGGCGCGCCTGGTCGCCGAGGGGTTCGCCTCGCCGGGCGCGTGGATGCACGGCCGGCCGATCCTCGTGACGCGCAACGACCACGACCGCGCACTCTACAACGGCGACGTCGGCGTGGTGTGGGCGCCGGGCGGGGCGGCGCCTGTCGTCGTGTTTGAGGGCGAGGCAGGCGGGCGTCTCCGCGAGATCCCGGTCGGGGCGCTTCCCGAGCACGAGACGGCATGGGCGACGACGGTCCACAAGAGCCAGGGCTCGGAGTTCGACCGCGTCGTCGTGGTGCTGCCGGCCGAGGGGACGCCGCAGGCCGAGCGCCTCACGCGCGAACTGGCGTACACGGCCGTGACGCGCGCCCGTGGGGCAACGGCCGAGGTGCCGGTCCCGCTCGTCGTCGTGGGAAGTGCAGATCTGCTCGCGGCAGCAGCCGGGCGGCGCGAGACGCGCACGTCGGCGTTCCTGGATGCGCTCCGCGCCGCAGGCTGAGCCGGGTCACGCGCCGTCACCGATGCGCTCAACCTCGCGCCAGACGCGCATCAGGTTCTCGCCGAGCAGCTTGCGGATGTCGTCCTCGGCATAGCCGCGGCGCAGCAGTTCGGTGACGAGCGCGGGGTACGCCGAGACGTCGGGCAGGCCCGTGGGGACGCTCGGGACGCCGTCGTAGTCGGACCCGATGCCGACGGCGTCGATGCCGGCGAGGCGGACGACGTGGTCGATGTGGTCCGCGACGAGCGCGACCGTCCCGCGCGGCGGGTTCGGGTCGCCGCGGCGCACGGCCGGCGTGTACTCGGGCGTGATGAACATGGACCCGAAGCTGATCTGAATCACGCCGCCAGCAGCGGCGAGCGCCCGAATGCGGCCGTCGTTGAGGTTGCGCTCCCACCCGGGCGTGAAGTGCCGGGCCGACGAGTGCGTCGCAACGACGGGGGCGCGCGAGACGCGGAGGACATCGTCGAAGGCGGCGTCGGAGACGTGCGACACGTCGACCATCACGCCGAGGCGGTTCATCTCGCCCACGACGCGCTCGCCGAGTGGTGTCAGCCCGCCGTGCGGCCGGGCTGTGCCATAGGACGGGTCCGAGAGGTCGTTCGGCTCCGAGTGCGTGAGCGTGATGTAGCGCACGCCGCGGTCGCGGAAGTGGCGGACGGCGGCGACATCGCCCTCCAGCGCCGCCCCGTTCTCGATCCCAAGCGCGAGCCCGACGCGGCCCGACGCCTGTACGGCGAGCGCCTCGTCGGCCGTGCGAACGACCGCGAAACGGTCCGGCGCGCGGCGGGCGACGGCCTCGACGGTGTCGATGAGCGCGTCGGCGTACGTACGGGCGCCGCCCGCGCGCTGCAGTCGGGCCGGGACGTAAATCGACATGAATGCCACGTCGAGGCCACCTGCGCGGGCGCGCGGAAAGTCGAAATGGCCGCCAACCGTCCGCGCGCCGACGTCCTCCCAAGTGCCCGTCGCGAGGCGGTCTGGGGTGTCGATGTGCGTGTCCACGACGAGCGCGTCCTGGACGAGGCGTACGGCCCGCGCCGAGTCTGAAAGCGTCGTGTCGGCCGCCGCCGGGTGCGGAGCGGCGAGGCGGGCGTCGGCGGGTGAGGCACAGAGGCCGAGCGCGAGCGCAGCAGCGAAGACGAGCGGGGCAGCAGACATCGGGCGCGACGGACGGGAGTAGACGTGCAGACTACGCCCGACCGTGCCGTCTGGTCTGTGAGCTGGTCAGCGGACGACCGCGAGGCGCCGTGCGAACGTCTGCGCCGCCGTGCCGTCGAGCGGCTGGAAGAGGGCGCGGACGACATAGACGCCACTCGCGAGCGTGTGCGTGTCGAGCACAGCGCTGTACCGCCCGGCGCCCTGCTCGCCCTCGACCAGGAGCGCGACGCGTCGGCCGAGCAGGTCGTATGCCGCAATCTCGACGCGGGCCGGGCGGGCAATCTCGTACGGGAGCGCCGACGCGGCCGAGGCCGGATTCGGGGACGCACCGCCAAGCGCAAATGCGGTCGGCGCCGCCGAGCCGCCCTCCACTCCCGACGCGACGCGCGGCGACAGGCGGAGCGCAAAGCGGGCGCTCAGGCCTCCGGGCCGTGCGGCCACCTCGGCCAACGGCTCCGCACTCGCTCTAGCGGCTTTGCCGGCCGGGCGGGCGTCCGGCGGCGCGGCCATCGTGAACGCGTACGACGGCTGTTCGCGCAGGTCGACGGTCGCCCCGGTCTCGCGGTCGAGCAGCGTCACGGACAGGCCGTCGGGAAGCTCGGGCCAGGAGAGTTCGAAGCTCCCCGATGCCACGTCTCCGCCCGCAACGGCGGCCACCCCGAGCGGAAGCTCGGCCGGCGACGTCAGGTGCGGCAGCGCCTGGATCATCAGCGCCGTCGAGTCGAGGACGGTGTACAGCTGAACGTAGGCCGCGTCCGGCGGCGCGAGGGCGTCGGCGTCGTAGCGGTCGCGCCCTGCCGACGCGTCGTCTGCGAAGGCCGCGAAGGCGTCCGCCGCAACAGGTCGGTCGGGCACGGCGTCGAGGGTCGCGGCGAGGTGGAGCGACAGCACGGCGTTCGCCGTCGCCTCGTCGTCCGGGCCGGTGACGGTCCCGCTGCTCACGCGGGCGGCAGCCTGCACGACGAGGGCTGGCGATGGAGCGTTGGCGCGGACCCAGAAGCCCTGAAACGGCGCCACAATGCCGCCTGGGAGGTTGCCGGCGATGCCATTCCACGCGCGGTAGCCCGGCAGGCCCGGATCGTAGACATAGACCGTCTCGTCGATGTTGGTCCGCGTCCACCCGAGGTCCCAGTCGATGGCGGACGCGAACGGGTTGCCGACGAGGTTCCAGCCGGCCGCCTCGGGCGCGGCCGTGGACGTGTAGCTCAGGCCCGAGAAGGCGAACGGAGCCGGCGGCTCGGTCCCCGACACCGACAGCGCTTTGGGAAAGCCGCCCTGAACGCCGGGCGTCGTCTGGTCATCGTCGGCGTAGACGTAGACGAAGAGGCCGGCGCCGCTCGGGAGCGCGTCCGTCGCTGCGGCCGGCGCGGCGTAGCCTGTCGCCTCGGCATGGCGGTAGACGTTGGACGCGCCGTTCGCGCCGGCGTCGCTGCCGGCATAGCCCTGCGTCCACAGCGGGCTCAGCAGGCCGCCGACCGTCTGGCCCGTCGCCGGGGCGGCGATCATCCGCCAGCCCTCGGCTCCGGTGAGCGTCCCGGCGATCACGCCCGAGCCCGCTCCAGTGCCGGTAAACGTGCCTGTCGTGTACCGCCGGCCCGGGCCGGTGTACGCCTGGACCGCCGTCGACGTGTTGCCGTTGAAGGCCACGACGCGCGCACGCGCCGGATCGACGACTGTAAAGCGGAGCCGAACGACATCGGTGAGCGTGGCCGGAAGCGCCTGCCCGGTGCCGTCGGTCGTAAAGCCCAGGTCGACGACGACCGTGAGGCGGTTCGGGTTGGTCCGCACGACGCGGCTGTTGTAGCCGGCCGTTCCGCCGGTGGGGGTCGGCCGGACGCCCTGGAAGTTCTGGAACTGGTACGCCCCCGTCGCGCCCTCGGTCGGCGCCGCCGCGAACGACGCGGCGGCGCCGTCGAAGTCGATCACGAACGTGCTGGTGCCGAGGTCGGCGGTGCCTGCATCGGCCCGAAGCCGGAAGGCGACTTCGACGGTGGACCCGACCGTGTACGGCCCGGTCGAGGTCTCGACGAGGGTGCCGTGGACGGTGCCGGGACTCTGCGCACGCACGGGTGCGGCGACGAGCAGGGCGAGGAGGAATGCGAGGCGCATGAGCGGTCTGGACAGGACGCGGGAGTCAGGAAA
>DASVSE010000197.1:0-2240 GCA_036388235.1 Rubricoccaceae bacterium
CACGCGGCAGGCGTCGCAAACCGCCACGCACGTCGTTACCGAGCGGTGGATCGACGTGCCACTGACGCCCGGGGGCTGGGAGAACGCCGTCGACACGCTGCGCGAGCGCCTCGGTCTGTCGGCCATGGCCGCTTTCGGCGGGGCGTCGGGCGGGACGATTCAGCAGATCGGCGGCGCGTTCGAGTGGACGCACACGAGCGGCCTCGGCGTCCAGACCGTCGTCACGGCGAGCCCGCGCGGCGAGCGCACGCGCCTGCGAATGACCCAACTGGTCGGGCTGGCGAGCCCACGGGCCGAGGGCATCGCCTACGGTACGGTCATCGCCGCCGTGCTCACGCTCATGCTCGCTGCCGTGCTGGTCAAAACAGGCGTCGACGGGTTGGCCCTCGCGGCTTCGCTCGCTGCCAGTTTTGTCGCATCGCTTGCCGTTGCTGCCCCGGTGACGACGTCGCTGGACCGGCGGTGGCGCTCGCGCAAGCTCGGCGACCTCGAACGCCTCGCCGACGACGTCGCGGCCAGGCTCGCGATGCCCGACCCGGCCTACACCGCTGACCCTGCCGCTCTGCCGACCGGGGCCGCGGCGGAAAAGGCTCCCCTCCGCGACGCCTTCGAGGCGATGGCGGACCTCGCAGATCCTTCCGAGCGCGAGGCGGAGGCTCGCCGCACCCGTGCCTAACCCGATGACCACGTTTTCCGAGGACGACGCCCGTGAGGTGTTTGCCCGCGCCGCGCGCGCTCAGCAGGCCGCAGACGACCGTGAGCACGGCCGGCTGACGCTAGACGAACTGCAGGAGATCGGGCAGGCCTCGGGACTCGATCCCGACGTGGTGGCTGCCGCTGCCCGGCAGGTGGCCCTCGGCACGCCCGACGTATCTGTCCGCACGGTCGGACCGGTCCCAACGGCCGTCCGTCGGTCCGTTCGCCTCGCCGAGCCGCCGACGGACACCCTGTGGCAGCACCTCGTCGCAGACGCTCGGCACACCTTTCGAGCGCAGGGGCAGATTTCTGGATCCGGGACTGCGCGCGAGTGGCGCAACGGCAACCTCCGCATGGCGCTCGCGGCCGACGGTGACGGCGCCCGCCTCTCGTTCCAGACGGATCGGGAGCGGCAGGTGAGGACGCGGCTTGTTCTGGGCGGCGTTCAACTCGCGACCGCGGCTCTCGTGGCCTTCACGGCGTGGGAGACGGGCGACCCCGAGGCGTCGAGCTGGGGGATTGCGGTTCTCCTCACCGTCATCGGCGTCTTGTTCACCGCGGGGACCTGGGGGCAGCAGCGGCTGTGGGCCGCCGCGCGCGACGCCCAGATGGAAGACGTCGCCGAGCGGGCCGCCGCGCGCACGGCGACAGCCTCCCCGACACCGTCCTCGGCCTCCCCGACACCGGCCTCGGCGGCTCCGCTCCGGGCCGCCTTCGATGCCGATGCGCTAGACGACCCGGCCGAGCAGGAGGGGGGCCGGGCCCGGCGGTCGCGCGCGTGAGAGTCGGGCTCGTCTACGACCGCTTTGGCGACACGCCGCGCCCGGCCGGCGCCCCGGACGACTGGGATGCCGAGTACGAGCCCGAGGCAACCGTCGCAGCCCTCGAAGAAGCCCTGCGCTGGCTCGGGCACACGCCCGTTCGCATCGGCAACGTGGCCGCGCTGCTTATGGAACTGGCTCGGGGCCCGATCACGGCGCCGCCATTGGCGCTCGATGCGGCGCTCAGCATTGCCGAAGGACTGGGCTGTGGCGAGGGCGGCACGCGCAACCGCGAGGCCCACGCGGCTGTGCTGCTCGAACTCGCCGGCGTGCCGACTCTGTTCTCGGACGCGCTCGCGCTGAGCGTTTCCCTGGACAAGCACCTCACCAAGACCGTCGTCCAGGCGGCCGGCGTGGCGACGCCACCGTGGGCCGTCCTCCGGCCCGATGCGCCCGGCGACCTCGTCACCGCCGAGGCGCTCGGCTTTCCGCTCTTCGTCAAGCCGCGCTACGAGGGGACGGCCCGAGGCATCGCCCTGACGAGCCGCGTCGAGACGCCAGCCGCGTTGCGCGCCGAGGCCATGCGGCAACACACAGTCTACCGGCAGGACCTGCTCGCCGAGGTGTTTGTCGAGGGCGACGAGGCGACCGTCGGGGTCGTGGGGACGGGCGACGGCGCGCAGGCGCTGCCCGTTCTGCTCCGCGCCACCGAAGCTCAGACCGGAATCGGGCTGCATGCCCTCGAATGCCACGACCGTCCCGAGGCGCCACTCGCGTACCGGG
>DASVSE010000198.1:0-3499 GCA_036388235.1 Rubricoccaceae bacterium
GAGGCGCTCATGGACGTCGGCGTCCCGGGGATGAGCCTCAACACCGCAAACGAGGACTACTTCCTCTACCACCACACGGCGGCCGACACGGTCGACAAGCTCAACCCGCGCGACCTGGCCCGCGCTGTCGCCGCGACTGCCGTCCTGCTGTACGTCGCCGCCGAGATGCCCGAGCGGCTGCCCCACGGTGCTGCGGTTCAGCCGTAACGGCCGGCTGCTGCCTCCAGGGGTAGCTAGGGCGCGGGATTGAATCGGTGGCGGCGGGCACGCGGTCGGGCGACGCGCGTACGCCCGCGCCCACCCCGACCCTCCGCCGATGCGCCTGCGCCACCTCGGATATGCCTGCCTCAACACGACGCTCGGCACCAAGAGCCGGACGGTCCGCCTCGCCAACCTCCGGACGGAGGCTGTCATTCCGGTGGTCGCACAGAACCTCGACGACGTGCTCGCGAGCCTGCGCTGGAACGTTGCGCACGGCATCCGCTTTTTCCGCATCTCGTCGGACCTGATCCCGTTCGGGCCGCTCGCGGCTTTCCCGTTCGACTGGGCCGAGGCGTTCGACTGGAAGTTCCGGCAGATCCGCGGGCTCGTAAAGGCCGAGGGGCTGCGCGTGACGAGCCACCCGGGCCAGTACACCGTCCTGAACAGCCCGCGCGAAAAGGTCGTCCAGGACTCCGTGGACGAGCTGAACCACCAGGCCCGCGTGCTGAAGCTCATGGACCCCAAGGGCACGATGACGCTCCACGTCGGCGGCGCCTACGGCGACAAGCCGTCGGCGATGGACGCCTTTGAGCGCAACCTGCCGCGCCTCTCAGACGAGTCCCGGTCACGCCTCGCGCTCGAAAACGACGACACGACGTACACGCTCGCCGAGACGGTCGGGCTGGCGGAGCGGACCGGGCTGGCCGTCATCGTGGACCTGTTCCACCACCGCCTCAACCCGTCCGGCGCGACCGAGGATGAGGGCCTGATCCCGCTCCTCGACCGCGCCGTCGCGACGTGGAACGGGCGCCCACCGAAGCTCCACCTCTCGTCCCACAAGCCCGGGACGCGGACGGGCCACGCGGACTTTCTAGACATGGACGATGTCCAGGCGCTCGTCGACATCATGACGCAGGTCGGGCCGGCCGACGCGCCGTACGACGTGATGCTCGAAGCAAAGCGGAAGGAGCTTGCCGTGCTCGAGGTCCAGCACTACATCGACACGGGTGAGCGGCCCGCGCGCCCGATCCCGATGGAGACCATCGAGGAGGGCGACGCGACCGAGGTCGTCGGGTGACGGGCTGCCCGCGGCGGGCGGGTGAGGATTGGTGGAACGGCGCACGCGGACGGCCGGAGGGACCCCGTTCGGCCTTCTCCCGACCGGGTCCCGGCGTTACCGTGCAGGCGCCGCGGCCGGCCGTTCTGTCTCCCGTCTCCCTCTCGATGCTCCGACTCTTCGCTCTCCTTCTCGCCGGCATCCTGCTCGCTGCCGCGCCCGCCGCTCAGACGGCGACCGTCAACGGGTTCGTCCGCGACGCCGAGACCGGCGAGACACTCGTCCAGGCGACCGTCCGCGTGGACGGGACCGAGCGCGGCGTCGCAACGAACGTGCAGGGCTTCTACTCGCTCACGGGGCTGCCCCCCGGGCCGGTCGTGCTCCGCGTGTCGTACGTCGGGTATGCCGCGCAGCGGATCGAGCTGACGCTCGCGCCCGGGGAGACGCGGCAGGCGGATGCGGCGCTCCAGCCCGAGTCGTTCGGCGAAGCCGTCATCGAGGCCCGCCAGCAGTCGCTCTCGGACGAGCGCCCCCCCGGCGTCGCCGACGTCCCGATTCGCCTGGTCCAGAGCCTCCCGACGGTCTTCGAGGCCGACCTCTTTCGCTCGATCCAGCTGCTGCCCGGCGTCAAGTCCGCCTCCGACTTCTCCAGCGCGCTCTACATCCGCGGCGGCTCGCCAGACCAGACGCTGATTCTGCTCGACGGGACGACGGTTTACAACCCGACCCACTTTTTCGGCTTCTTCTCGACGTTCAACACCGACGCCATCAAGGACGTCCGGCTGTACAAGGGCGCATATCCGTCCGAGTACGGCGGCCGCCTGGGCTCGGTCCTGGACATTTCGAGCCGCGACGGCAACCGCAACCGGACGGCGGGCACGGCGACGCTCGGCGTCCTCGCGAGCCGCATCGGCGTCGAGGGGCCGATCGCAGGCGGGCGCGGCTCGTACATGCTCGCCGCGCGCCGGTCCACGCTCGAACCGCTCCTCGCGTACCTCCGGACGACGCCCGACAGCACAGCCGTCCCGGACGGCTTCTACTTCTACGACGTCAACGCGCGCGTCGGGGTCGACCTCACGCCCCGCGACCGCCTCTCGTTCGCCGTCTACGCCGGCCGCGACAACGTCCGGCTGGGCTTCGGGCAGGACAGCGAGTTCGCGCTCGACTACGGCAACCGGACGGCGTCGCTCGCCTACAACCGGATCCTCTCCGGGACCGTCTTCGCTAGCGCGCGCGCGACCGCGAGCCGGTACTTCAGCTATCCGACCGGAACGATCGCCGAGACGACCTTCCGCCGGCCCAACACCATCACGGATTACTCGGGGCGCCTTGATGCCGAGTGGAGCCCGACGGCCGCCGTCTCGCTCCGCGGCGGCGTCTGGGGCGGCATTCTCCGCCTCGGCCTGCGGTCGGAGTTCAACGGGACCGTTGCGACGGACTACCTCAACCCGTCGACGTACGGCTCGAGCTACCTCCAGACACGCCTGCGGCCGGGCGCAGGCTTCTCGGTCACGGCCGGCGTCCGCGCTGAGGCCTTCCGTAGCGTCACGGACGACCTGCGGACCGACGTGGCCGGCGTGCCGTCGCTTTACGTCCGCGTCTCGCCGCAGCTCCAGGTCGAGCGGTCGTTCGGCGACCGCGTCGTGCTCCAGGCCGCCGCCGGGCGCTACCACCAGTTTCTGTCGCTGATCTCCAACGAGGCCTTCTCGGCCTTCGACACGTGGGTCACGACGGGCGTCGGCGTGGAGCCGCAGAGCGGGGATCAGCTCGTGCTCGGCGCCAAGACGCGCCTCGGCGGCGGCTACCGCCTCGACGTCGAGGTCTACGGCCGGACGATGCGCGACCTGTTCGACATCCGGCCCGAGGTGCAGGACGTGTCCGGGCTGGCGTACCAGCAGCTGTTCCGCTTCGGCCGCGGCTACGCCGCCGGCGCCGAGTTCCTGCTCGAAAAGGGGACCGGCCGCCTTACGGGTCTGCTCAGCTATACGCTCGGCACTACGCGCCGGCGCTACCCCGCCGAGCCCGCCTTCTCGGCCTACTTCCCGCCCAAGTACGACCGCCTCCACGATTTCACGGCCGTCGCGTCCTACGACGTTGGCCGCGGGTGGAAGGTCACCTCGGCCGGCACGTTCGCGACGGGGCAGGCCTACACCGCCCCTACGGACCGCTACGAGATCTCCGGCCTGCCGTTCAGCTCGACAAGCGCGGACGGCCTCTACTCGCCGAGCCTCAACAACGCCC
>DASVSE010000199.1:0-3300 GCA_036388235.1 Rubricoccaceae bacterium
GAACGCCCCGCTGCGAGCCCGCTCGAGCTGTGGGGAGGCATCGAGTGCACGGTCAACCGCGTCGGCAACCGGTTCTCGGACCAGCTCGCGCTCAGCGGCGCCCGGACGCGTCCGGGCGACATCGACCGCGTCGCAGACCTCGGCGTCCGCGCGCTCCGCTTTCCCGTCCTGTGGGAGACGACCGCCCCGGACGCCATCGCCGACGCCGACTGGACGTGGGCCGACGCGGGCCTCGCCCGTCTCGCCGAGCGTCGCGTGCGGCCGGTCGTCGGGCTCGTCCACCACGGCAGCGGGCCGCGCCACACGAGCCTTGTCGACGCCGGTTTCCCCGAGAAGCTCGCGGCCTACGCCCGGGCCGTCGCCGAGCGCTACCCGCACGTCGACGACTGGACGCCGGTCAACGAGCCGCTTACGACGGCCCGCTTCTCGGGCCTCTACGGACACTGGTACCCCCACGGACGGGACGCGCGGACGTTTGCGCGCGCCCTCGTGACGCAGGTCCGCGGCGTCGTCCTCGCCATGCGCGCGATCCGCGAGGTCACGCCCGGCGCTCGCCTCGTCCAGACCGACGACCTGGGGCGCTGCTGGAGCACGCCTGCGATGCAAGGCGAAGCGGACTTTCAGAACGAGCGCCGCTGGCTGGCATGGGACCTGCTGTGCGGCCGCGTCGGGCCGGAGCACCCGCTGTGGACGTACCTCCGGCATGCGGGCATCGGCGAGGCCGAGCTGATGTGGTTTGCCGAGAACCCGTGCCCGCCCGCCGTCATCGGCGTCAACTACTACATCACGAGCGAGCGTCTGCTCGACCACCGCGTCGAGCGCTACGCAGTTCGTCCGACGGAGGACGCCGGGCCCATTCCACACGTTGACATCGAAGCCGTGCGCGCGCTCGCCGACGGCCCGGCGGGCCTCCGCGTCCTTCTCGGCGAAGCCCACGCGCGCTATGGCCTCCCTCTTGCCGTGACCGAGGCGCACCTCGGCTGCTCGCGTGAGGAGCAGGTCCGCTGGCTCGCTCACGTCTGGCGCGAAGCCGAGGCCGCGCGCCGCGACGGCGCCGACGTTCAGGCTGTAACGGCGTGGTCGCTCTTTGGCGCTTACGACTGGAACAGCCTCGTCACGGTCGCGGCGGGGCACTACGAGCCCGGCGCCTTCGACCTCCGCGCGCCTGCCCCGCGCCCGACGGCGATCGCAACGGCCTTGCAGGACCTCGCCCGAGGCGCCGCGCCGAGCCACCCGGTCCTGGACACGCCGGGCTGGTGGTCCCGGCCGGAGCGCCTTCTCTATCCGCCCGTTCACCTGCGCCCGTCGGCTGGGGCCAGCGTCGGGCCGGCCGTGCGGCGTCTGCGCGACCGCACGGCCGTCCGGCCACTGCTCGTCACCGGCGCCACGGGAACGCTCGGCCAGGCCTTTGGCCGCGCCTGCGCCGCTCGGGGGCTCGCCGTCCGCGTCGTCAGTCGCGACGAGATGGACATCACGTCGCCGGAGTCCGTCGCGGCCGCCCTTGACGCGCTAACGCCGTGGGCCGTTGTCAATGCCGCCGGCTACGTGCGCGTCGACGATGCCGAGACCGACGTGGACGCGTGCTACCGCGCCAACACCGTCGGGCCGCTCGTGCTCGCCGCCGCGTGCGCGGCCCGTGGGACCGGACTCGTCACGTTCTCGTCCGATCTGGTGTTCGACGGCGCGAAAGGCGCGCCCTACGTCGAATCCGACCCGACGTCCCCGCTCGGCGTGTACGGCCGGAGCAAGGCCGAGGCCGAGGCCGGCGTCCTCGACGTCTGCCCGGCCGCCCTCGTCGTCCGAACCGCGGCGTTCTTCGGGCCGTGGGACGCCTACAACGCGGTCACGGGCACGCTCCGAGCGCTCGACGCCGGCGAGCGCGTCCGCCTCGCCGGCGATGCCATTGTCTCGCCGACGTACGTCCCGGACCTCGTCCACACTACGCTGGACCTGCTCGTCGACGGCGAAGCGGGGCTGTGGCACGTGGCCGGCCCGAGCGCATGGACGTGGGCCGACCTTGCCCGCCGCGCCGCTGCCGCGACCGGCCGCGACGCAGCAGGCATCGAGACGTGCCGAACGGACGACCTGGGCCTCGCTGCGCCGCGCCCGCTCTTCAGCGCGCTCGGGAGCGAACGGGGCATGCTGATGCCGCCGACCGACGATGCGCTCGCGCGCTACGCCCGCGAAGCAGCGTGGCTTCGGGAGACCGAGGCGCTTGCCGTCGCCGCCTGACGGCCCGCGCCCATCCCCTCACCACGCCAGTCATGTCCCGACCCAACGGCCCCTGGACGGTGCTCTCGACCGAGCACCCGTACGGAGACGACTTTATCGACGTCTCGGTAGACGAGGTCGTCCAGCCCGACGGCGAGCCCGGGCAGTACGCGACGGTCCGGATGAAGCCGGGGGTGACGATCCTCCCCATCGACGCCGATGGCCGCGTCCGGCTTGTCCGGCAGTTTCGGTACGCGCTCGGAGCCGAGAGCCTCGAAGCTCCAGCGGGCGGAGTCGACGAGGGCGAGAACGCGGGTGAGGCCGCCAAACGCGAACTCCGCGAGGAACTGGGCATCACGGCCGATCAGTGGGAGCCGGTCGGGACGTTCCACATCGACACGTCGATTGTCCACTGCCCGGACCACCTGTTCATCGCCCGCGAACTCACCTTCGGGGCGCCCGACCGCGAGGGGACCGAAGAGATGAAGACCGTCACGCTGACGCTGGCGGATGCCGTCGAACGCGTCGTGCGCGGCGAGATCGTCCAGGCGTCGAGCTGCGTGCTGATCCTTCTCGCTGCGCGGAGACAGGGGCTCTGAGCGTCGGTGGGCTGTCCGGCTAGGCTGTTCCCGTGGCGCGGTGTGGCTTCCAGACCGGCTTGGACTCGGGCGAGCCGTCGGCTCGAAGCCAGATCGAGAGGAGGACGATGGCAAGGACGGCCAAGAACTCGCTCTGCCAGTTCTGAAGCGATTCGAACCAGAACTGTGAGCTGCCGACGTACCCGGCCAGCGTCGTCGTTGGCTCGCCGTGGGCGCGCTGCTGCGCGTTGTACTCCCCGAGCCCCGCGACAGCATGGCCGACGAAGGACGCGACGAACAGGGCGAAAAAGGCGATGGCGAGCGAGTACCGGTAAAGAGTGAGTGCGAGCCCCCCTTTGCGAACGGGGGACGGCGCGTCGGGGTCGCTGCGGTGGGCCGCGAGCTCGGCATCCGAATCCGTCTGGTCGTCGGGGTCCTTGGACTCTGCCGAGCCACGCTGGAAGAGGAACAACGTCAAGAAGACGTAGGCGGCCATCTGGAGAAACTCACT
>DASVSE010000200.1:0-3050 GCA_036388235.1 Rubricoccaceae bacterium
GCGGCGCACGAGAACGGCCATCACGGCTGACTCGGTGATGGCCGTGAGCAGATCCGAGACGAGGGCCCCGGCGACGCCGAGGGTGAACACGGCGAAGGCGCCGAGCGTCGCTGCGACGCCGGCCGCCCCGGCGCGGGCCGCAAAGACGCCCGAGGGCCGCTCCTGAGCCCGCAGCATCGCCTGCGCGACGTTCGAGACAGCGAGGGCGATCGGCAGAACGGCGACAATCCAGAGCAGGCCCGCGTAGGCGTCGTACTGGCCGTCGTAGAGGAGGTGCAGGATGCGCGGCCCGAGCGTCCAGACGGCCGCCGTGAAGGCGAGCGTGGCCGAGCCGAAGACGAGGGCGACGGTCCGGGCCGTCCGCGCGCGCGTCCCGGCCGCCTCGGCCTGCACGAAGGCGGGCACGAGCAGGTTGGACGCCGCGTGGAACAGGTGCAGGATCGGCAGGACGAGGTTGAACAGCGCCCGGAGCGCGCCTGTCTCGCCCAGCCCGGCCCACAGCGGCAGCAGCAGGAACGGCAGGAAGCCGTGGAACCACTCCAGCACGCCCGTCCCGACGGCCCACCCGCCGTACTGGCGGTGCCGGGCCACGGCCTCGGTCGCGAGGTCGGCGTCGGCGGCGTCGCGGCGGAGCGGGATGCCGAGGCGCGCGGCGATGATCAGGCCGGCGACGAGGCTAGCCGTTGCCATCAGGCCGATGCCGGTCGCCTCGTTGAGCCAGCCCGCCGCCTTGAGCGCGGCCACGCCGCCGATGACGAGCGCGGCGTACACCAGGCCGCTCGTCGCGGCCACGCGGGGCTGCGTGCGGACGTAGCACGCCGAGCGCATCGCCCACTGGAACAGGATCGCGGCCTGCCCGACGGCGAACGCGGCGAGGGCGTGCCCGAGGACGGCCTCGCCGGTCGCCCACGCCCACGCGGCACCGAGGCCAAGCACGGCGCCCGCGGCGAGCGAGAACCGCACGTGCCCACTGAGGACGATCCGCAGGTAGCGCTCCAGCCGCGGCTCGAACCGCCCCGCGCCGAAGACGAGCATCGGCTCGGCGAGCAGGCCGGCGTGGACCACGCCGACGAGCAGAAACAGCGTGTACGCGACCGTGTAGGCGCCGTAGCCCTCGGGGGCCAGCCACCTCGCGAGCAGCACGTTGACGACAAAGTTGGCCCCGGCGAAGCTGCCCTGGTCCAGCACGGTCCACACGCCGCGGCCCAGCCACGGGCTGCGGGCGGAAGCGTCGGACGTCGGGGCGGGCGCGGACATGGCGGGCCGGCGACGGGGAAACCGTGTCGCCGGACCGGGTTATCGGCTGCGCGTCCCCCGGCCTGAACCCCCGACCGGCGAACATCGCCCGCGCCCGAACGCACCGCGGGCGCGCCCCGTCTCCAGGGCGCGCCCGCGCAGATCGACGCCGAGCCTCTCCCCTACTGCGCGACGGCCTGAATAAAGAAGGCGACCGTGCCGAGCGCGCCGATGATCGTCGCCGCATCCTGGACCGTGAAGCGGCGCCGCGAGATGACGTCGACCAGAATCGTGTCGTCGTGGCGGAGTGGCGGGATGAGGTCTGGACGGACGCTCGCCGCGGCGAGCGTCGAGACGTAGATCGCGCCCTCGGACGGCCGCAGGAGCCGAATGTCCACGCGGCGGTCCGAGTCGCGGTCGCGGACGTCGAGGCGGGGGCCGCCGGCGAGTGCCAGCACGCGCCGCAGGTCTGTCCCGACGCCGACTTCGTAGAGGCCGGGGTACGCGACGGTCCCCTCCACCTGGACCTGGATCGTTGCCTCGCCGGGAAGGTGGTTGTAGTAGTAGCCCGTCGAGTTGGAGCGCGTCTGCTCGGACTGCCCGAGGCGGGTCACGAGGGGCTCGTCGGCCGGCGGGACGGTCTGGGCAGACGCGGTCTGGGCCGCAACGAGGGCGAGTAGGAGCAGGGCGAGGCGCATCGGAGACAGGGTCACGAAAGAGGAGCGTCGGGGGCGGCGCCGAGGGCGGCGTCGCGGCGGTCGGCGGGGCGGCGGGGCGCCTCAGGCCGGCGCGACGTGTGGCGGACGGCAGCGGTCTGCCGGTAACCGACGGCGCGGCGCGGGTTGAAGCGGTTTAGGACGGCCCCGATGCGCGTCATCCCGACGCCCGAGAGCTCGGTCGCGACCTGCGCGAGCGCGTCGAGGTCCGAGCGGCCCGCCTCGGCGACGAGCAGAGCCGCATCGGCGTGGGGACCGAGGAGCGCCGTGTCCGCCGAGACCAAGGCGGGCGGGGCGTCGATGAGGATGAGGTCGAACGCCGACCGCAGGTTGGCGAGCAGGCCGCCGATCTGGTGCGGCGCCCACATCTGGTCCGGCGTCTGCGCCGTCTCGCGCGGCGTCATCGCGAACAGGCTGGGGACGGCCGTGGACCAGTAGACGAGGTTCGAGCCGTCGGGGCCTTCGCCGAGCGCGGGGCGATCGCCGAGGCCGAGAAGATCGGCGACGCTGGGCTTGCGCAGGTCGGCATCGACCAGAAGCACGCGGCGGCCAGCCTGCGCGGCCGCCACGGCGAGGTTCGTAGCGACCGTCGACTTGCCCGACCCGATCTCGGCGCCCGAGACAAGGACGACCTGGGGCGAGGCGCCAGAGCCCGTCGTCAGGTTGGCGTGGAGGTGGCGGAATGCCTCGGCGTGCCCCGAGAAGGGCTGCGTGAGCGTCACCAAGAGCGGGTGCACGCTGGACCCGTCGACGTCCTGCCGGCCCTCCTTGAGCGCCGCAGCGAGGTTCGGGACGGTCCCGACCACCGCGAAGCCCTGGTCGGCGAGATCGTCCGGCGTGTGGGCGCGGGCATCGGTCCGGTAGCGGACGGCTGCGAGGACAAGCCCGACGAGGAGGCCGAGGAGCGTCCCGAGCGCGAGGTTGAGCGGCTTCTTCGGCGCTGCAGGCTCCGTCGGGACCTGCACGTCGCGGACGGTCTGGGTGAGCCCGAGTTCGGTCGTCGAGGCCAGCTCCGTCCGGTCGAGTTCCTGCCGCAGGCCGAGCAGCGTCTGCGCCGTCGCCGCGCGCTGGCGCTCCAGGCCCGCGAGCTCAACCTGC
>DASVSE010000201.1:0-1968 GCA_036388235.1 Rubricoccaceae bacterium
CTCGACGCGGCGGCAACCGAGCGCTTCAACCTGCCGGGTGGCGAGGAGGCGACGGGGCGCGAGATCACGCAGCGCGTGCAGGCGCTCACCGAGGCCACGACCGAGCGGCTCTACCGCGAGTGGGTCCGTCCCGACGCTGCCGCCTGGCAGGGTCTGTTCGTGGGCATCCGCACGGCCGACGGGAAGCGTGGACCGGTGCGCTTCGAGACGGACGCCTACGGCAACGCGGTCCCGGTCGGCATCGACGCCAAGGCGACGCTCGCACGAATGCAGCGGCGCCTCGTGCAGACGGGCGAGGTGCCGCGGATCGGCGTCGACGGGCTCGCCGCACTCATGCACGCGATGGAGACCGAGGGGCTGGCGATTACGGGCAGCCGCGGCGAGGAGACGACGCTCGCGACGCTCCGTGCCGAGGGCCGCCACGCCGAGGCCGACGAGCACGAGGTGCGTCTTGCCACGACCGACCGGCCGTTCCCGGCGACGGGCTACCAGCGCGGCTACTGGCCGCACCTGGGCTTCTCGCCGAAGGACGTCGAGCGGCACGTCGCCGAGCGTCTCGGTCAGCTGCAGCGCGAGGGCGCGCCGCCCGAGGAGACGAAGGCGTTGGAAGGACGGCTCCGTGCGATGTTCGCACGCGGTCAGACGGGCTCCCCGACGGAGCTTGCGGGCCTCATGGGCGGGCGCCCCGAGGACGAGGCGGCGGTCGAGCGGCTGCTGCTGGCCGAGCCCGTCGGGACACGGACCGACGCCGTCGAGTGGGCGGGCACGCGCGAGCGCGCGGGCAACCTCCGCGCGAGAAGCGACGAGGGCTCGATGCCCGGCTGGTCCAAGAAGTCGGGCGCGCTCGACGAGTACGAGGCGCGTCTTGTCTCCGGCTACCACCGCCGTCTCGGGGCGCTCCTCAACAAGGTCGTCATCGACGGCTTCGAGCGCCGCGGGGCCTTCGGAGCAGACGGCGACGAGGGTGCGACGACGAAGTCCTGGGCGCGCTTTCTGCGCCTCAAGGCGCGCGACATTCTCGGGTACCCGGCCTACCAGCCGCGCGAGTACTTGGACGATCCGAACCTCGGGCTTCGTGGCGGGAAAGCGAACCCGGTCACGGGCAACGTCTACAACCTCTTCACCGAGGACGCCGTCGAGCGCCGGGCCCGCTGGGTCGACGGCAAGCTGCTCGGCGGGCGGTGGTTCGGGAAGGAAAGTGCGGCCGCAGTTCAGGCAGGCAACGTGGACGGCCTCATCGCGGATGCCCGCGGGCAGCGCTTCGCCGACAAGGTCGCGGCCTTCTCGCGCCTGGAGGCCAAGTGGGCGATGCTCTCGCTTCTGGCCCGCCCCCGCGGCTACGTCTACAACCTCACCCAGCACGCGAACACGCTCGTCTCGACGGGCTACACGCCGTTTCGCAACGCGCTCTCCATCGACTACCTCCAGCGGCACGTCTCGCCGGAGCTCGACAGCCGCGACAAGGTCAACCGGTGGGTCGAGGGCCACGGCGTCGTGCCCACGCTCATGGCGGGCGAGACGGGGTCCGTGCCCGGCGAGCGGCAGGCGCAGTGGGAGGCGTTCCGCCGCGACGCGGGCGCGATGATCTCGGCCAAGATGAAGCGCGGCGGGGAGGTCTCCGACGAGACGATGAAGGAGCTGGCCACGCGGCACGGGGTCTTCGACCTGGCCGAGCAGTTCGGCTCGGCGTTCATGCGCGCCAGTGAGCGGCAGCTGCGGGTGACGAGCTTCGTCGCGCACTACCTCAAGGCGCGCGAGGTGATGGAGGCGAACGGGCTGGGTCAGGGCGAGGGCTTCGCCGTCGACGACCCGGTGCTCATCGAGCACGCCAAGCGCGGCGTCGTGGCGACCCAGTTCGTGTACTCGGCGGCCGAGAAGCCGATGATGGCGTCGACGGGGCTGGGCCGGGTGTTCTTCCGGTTCCAGCAGTGGTCGTGGCAGTCGGTCGCGTTCCAGCGGCGCGTCATG
>DASVSE010000202.1:0-5002 GCA_036388235.1 Rubricoccaceae bacterium
GGCCGTCGTGGCCTCGCCATGGCTCGCCCGCGCGCTCGACGCGCTCCTGCTCGGCGAGGCCGAGGCGCGCCATCTTGGCGTGCGAACCGAGCGTGTCAATGCGATTGCCGTCACGCTCGCGGCCCTCGCCGTCGCAGCCGCGACGGCCGTCTCGGGCCTCATCGGGTTCGTCGGGCTCGTCGCACCGCACCTCGTGCGGTTGCTGCTCGGCCCGGGACACCGGGCACTGCTGCCCGCCTCGGCACTCGCCGGCGCCGTCCTGCTCGTCTTTGCAGACCTGGTCGGGCGGACCGTCCTGGCCCCCGTCGAGGTGCCGATCGGCATTGTGACGGCCGTCGCCGGGGCACCGTTCTTTCTCGCCCTCCTGATGCGCGAGCGGCCCGACGGCTGACGCCGCGCTGTCCCGGGCACCGCGAGGCAAACCCAGCCGTTTGTCCTCCGCCCTCTCCCCTCCCCCAATGCTCGCCCTCGACTCCGTGACCGTGCGGGCCGGCCAGGCCACGCTGCTCGACGCGCTCTCGCTGCACGTCGAGCCCGGCGAGGTCGTGGCCGTCGTCGGGCCGAACGGGGCGGGCAAGACGACCGCCCTGCGCGTGCTCGCCGGCGAGACCGCGCCGGCCGGCGGCCGGGCGATGCTCGACGGCCGGCCGCTTACGGAGACGCCCGCGGCCGTGCTCGCCCTGCGCCGGGCCGTGCTGCCGCAGGAATCCGCCCTCGCGTTCGGCTTCACGGCTCTCGACGTCGTCTTGCTCGGGCGGACGCCCCACCGCGCGACGCGCCGCGACGACCTTGCGGCGGCGGGGCGCGCGATGGCACTCGCCGGCGTCGACGGCCTCGCGGACCGGCGCTACCCGACGCTCTCGGGCGGCGAGCGCCAGCGGGTCCACCTCGCCCGCGCCCTCGCCCAGCTCGACGGAAGCGCCTCGGGCGACGGCGCCCCCGTCGGCCGCTACCTGCTGCTCGACGAGCCGACGAGCGCGCTCGACCTCGGTCACCAGCACGCCGTTCTCCAGACGGCCCGCCGCCAGGCGTCCGACGGCGTCGGCGTGCTCGCCGTCCTCCACGACCTCAACCTCGCCGCCCAGTACGCAGACCGGATCGCGGTTCTCGCCGCGGGCCGCCTCATTGCCGTCGGTCCGCCCCACGCCGTCCTCACGCCCACCATCGTGCGCTGCGCCTTTGGCATCACGGTCGTCGTGACGGCCCACCCGTGCGCGGCCTGCCCACTCGTCGTGCCGGTCCCCGACGGTGCCGATCTTGCGTTCGGCGCGCTCCCTGTGCTCGACCTCCCGACTCTCTCCCTCTGACCCCGATGACGGACCTCACGACCGCTTTTTCTGACTATCGCGCGGCCAACCCCTCGGCGCGCATCCGCACAGCGGCGCAGGACCTCGGCGCCTCCGAGGCACAGCTCGTCGCGACGGGCATCGACGGCGCGGCCGTGGCGCTCGCCCCGCCGGCCGGCGGCTGGCGCGCGCTCCTGCCCGAGCTCGAAGCGTTCGGCGACGTGATGGCGCTCACGCGCAACGACGCCTGCGTCCACGAGCGCCACGGCGTCTACCACACCTTTGACGTCGCACTTCCGCACGGCATGGCCCTCGTCGCGAACGAGGAGATCGACCTGCGCCTCTTCTGCGCCCGCTGGGCGTCGGCGTTCGCGGTTGCCGCGGGCGAGCCGGGCAAGGAGCGCCGCAGCCTCCAGTTTTTCGACCGCCACGGCGATGCCGTCCACAAGGTCTTCCTGACGGCTGCGAGCGACCGGGCGGCCTACGACGCCTTCGTCGACGCGCACCGGGCACCGACGGACGCCGCCCCGCTGACCGTCACGCCGCGCACGGCGCCCGTCACGGACCGCCCCGATGCCGACATCGACGCCGACGCGTTCCTCGCGGGCTGGACGGGCCTCCAGGACACGCACGACTTTTTCCCCCTCCTCCGCGACCACGGCGTCGGGCGCGTGCAGGCGCTCCGCCTCGCCGAAGGCCGCTACACCGAGCGGACCGAGGCAACGGCCGTGCGCCGCGCCATCGAGGCGGCTGCGGCCGACGGCACGCCGATCATGGTGTTCGTGGGCAACCCGGGCGCGATCCAGATCCACACCGGGCCCGTCCAGAACCTGATGACGCGCGAGCCGTGGTTCAACGTGCTCGACGAGCGCTTCAACCTGCACCTCGACGAGACGCGCATCGCCGAGGCGTACGTCGTGGTGAAGCCGACGGCCGACGGCGACGTAACGGCGGTCGAGGCCTACGACGCCGCGGGCAACCAGATCGTGCAGCTTTTCGGCAAGCGCAAGCCCGGCCAGCCTGAGCTCGGCGCATGGCGCGACATCGTCGCCGGCCTCCCGCGGACGGGCGTGCCGGCCTGAGCCTGCGCCGCCCAGACGCCCCCGGCACATGGCCGGGGGCGTCGCGGGCAGTGCCCTCGTTGCGGCGCAGCCAGAGCCGCCGCCGCATCACCACCGTGCGCGCCAGTCCCTGGTCGTCCCGACGCGCACGGCACACTACGGCGCGGCACTGCTCACCCGACAGGCCACTCCCTGCCCAGTGTGCGCCCGGGCGGACGCCGCTGCGCCTAGCTTCCGGCCTCTCTTCCCGAGCGCGATGATTCTGAGCATGACCGGCTTCGGCCGCGGCACGCACCGAACGGCCGGTCCCGACGGCGCCGTCGAGGCGGCCGTCGAGGTCCGAACCGTCAACGGCCGCGGCGCCGACGCGACTGTGCGTCTGCCGCGCGCGCTTGCGGCCTACGAGGCCGAGATTGCCGCCCGCGTCCGCGAGCACATCGGCCGCGGCACGGCGACCGTCACCGTCACGACCGAGCACACCGCCTCCACCGGCGCCCTCCGCGTCGATGCCGAGGCCGCCCGGGCGGTCGCCGAGACGCTCCGCGCGCTCCGCGACGCGGCCGGCCTGACGGCCACGGAGGCGCCGATCACGCTTGACGCCCTCCTCCGCCCGCCCGACGGCCTCCCCCGCCCGCTCACAGCCGCGGCGCCCGACACGCTCGACGCGTGGCCCGCCGTCCAGGCGGCCCTTGCCGACGCGCTCGCCGGTCTCGACACGATGCGCGCGGCCGAAGGCGCCGCCCTCGACCGCGACCTCCGCGCCCGACTCGCCGCCCTCGGCGCCCTCGCCGACGCCGTCGAAGCCCGCGCCCCCCACCGCGTCGCCGAGGCCCGCACCCGTCTCGCGGACCGCCTCGCCGAGATGCTCGACGACACGCGCATCGACCCGGCACGCTTGGAAACCGAGATCGCCCTCCTCGCCGACCGCCTCGACGTATCCGAAGAGGTCGTTCGCCTGCGGAGCCACCTTGCGCAGGCCGACGCGGCGCTCGATGGCGACGAGCCAGCCGGGCGCCGCCTCGGCTTTCTCGTCCAGGAGATCCTCCGCGAGGTCAACACGACCGGCTCGAAGGCCGGCGACGCCGAGGTCGCACACCTTGCCGTCGCGATGAAAGAGACCATCGAGCAGATTCGCGAGCAGGCTGCCAACGTCGTCTGAGCGTACCGGGGCGGCGTGGCCGTCCCCTCTTCCCACTCCCATGAAGCTTATCGTGCTCACCGCCCCGTCTGGAGCGGGCAAGACGACGATCGCACGGCGGCTCATGGCAACCGTCCCCGGGCTCGCCTTTTCCGTCTCGGCGACGACGCGCGCGCCGCGGCCGGGCGAGCGAGACGGGGTGGACTACCACTTTCTGACGCTCGAGGAGTTTTCCGCACGCCTCCGCGCCGGCGACTTTATCGAGCACGAGGAGGTTTATCCCGGGCGCTTTTACGGCACGCTCGCGCCGGCCATTGATGCCCTCGCTGCCGTGCCCGGCACGCGCGCCGTCGTGCTGGATGTCGATGTCAAGGGCGCGTCGAGCGTGAAGCGGCTCTACGGCGACCGCGCGCTGACGCTGTTTATCCGCCCGCCGAGCCTCGCGGTCCTCGCAGACCGTCTCCGCGCGCGTGCGACCGAGACCGAGGCGCAGGTCGCGACGCGCCTCGGCCGCGCCGAGATGGAGATGCAGGCGGCGCCGTCGTTCGACGCCGTCGTCGTCAACGACGATCTCGACGCTGCCGTCGCCGAGACGGTCGCCCGCGTCGAGACGTTTCTGGACGGGCCGTAGCCCGACCGGCCGAGCGAGCCGGTCTCGCGCTTCCACCATTCTTTGCCCCGCGCCCCGCCCCGGTGGCGTACCCTGTTCGGTTCCACTCTCGCTCCGACCCGATGGCGATCAAAACCCTCGACACGACCGCGCTTGCGGCCGAGACCGGCAATCTCTACGAAACCGTCGCCATCCTCTCGCGCCGGGCGACGCAGATCTCGGCCAAGACCAAGCAGGAGCTCGACGCCAAGCTGGTCTACTTCGAGGACCTCTCGATGGACCCGGCCGACGAGATCCGCTCCAACGAGGATCAGCTGCGCATCTCGCTCGAGTACGAGCGCAAGCCCAAGGCCTCCGCCGCGGCCATCGAGGAGTTCGAGACCGGCGGGCTGTACTTCCGCAACCCCGCCCCGGCCGACCCGTCGGCCGAGCAGCAGGGCTAAGTGCCGCTCGCGGACTCTGGGCTGACCGGCGACGCGCTGCCGAGCGGCCTCGCGTCGCTCGCCGGCGCGAAGATCGTCCTCGGCGTGACGGGGAGCATCGCGGCATACAAGGCGGCCGAGCTTGTCCGCGCCCTCGGGCGCGCCGGCGCAACCGTGCAGCCCGTGATGACGCCAGCCGCGACGCGCTTCATCCCCGCGCTGACGCTCTCGGTCCTAGCCGGCCGTGAGACGCTCGTCGACCTTTTCCCCGACGGCGACCGCGGCGGCGAGGGCGCCGCCGCGAGCACGTGGACGAAGCACGTCGAGCTCGGCCTCTGGGCCGACGCGGTCGTGGTCGCGCCTGCAACGGCGCAGACGATGGCCACGCTCGCGCACGGCTTCTGCGACTCGATGCTGGCGGCCGTCGTCCTCTCGGCCCGGTGCCCCGTCCTCGTCGCCCCGGCGATGGACCACGACATGTGGCA